>NZ_JBNFNU010000161.1:0-9029 GCF_057364445.1 Xanthobacter sp. BG11Y11_SDJG | reverse complement strand
GAGGGCATCCGCGGCGAGCGGCTCCACCGCATCGATGCGGGCGCGCGCGGCCGCGGCATAGGCCGCCTCGCGCTCGATGCCGATGAAGGACCGGCGCAGGCGCTTCGCCACCGCCGCGGTCGTGCCGGAGCCGAGGAACGGGTCGAGCACCACGTCGCCGGGCCGGGTGGCCGAGAGCAGCACGCGGGCCATCAGCGCCTCGGGCTTCTGGGTGGGATGGAGCTTGCGCCCCCCCTCGTCCTTCAGCCGCTCCTGGCCGGTGCAGAGCGGGAACAGCCAGTCCGAGCGCATCTGCACGTCGTCATTGCCGGCTTTCAGGGCCTCGTAATTGAAGGTGTATTTCGCGCCCGCGTCGCGCGCCGCCCAGATCAGCGTCTCGTGGGCATTGGTGAAGCGCCGGCCCCGGAAGTTGGGCATCGGGTTCGCCTTGCGCCAGATGATGTCGTTGAGGATCCAGAAGCCGAGGTCCTGGAGCGCGGCGCCGACCCGGAAGATGTTGTGGTAGGAGCCGATGACGAACAGCGTGCCGTTCGGCTTCAGCACCCGGCGCGCCGCCAGCAGCCAGGCGCGGGTGAAGGCGTCGTAGGCGGCGAAGCTCTCGAACTGGTCCCAGGCGTCGTCCACCGCATCCACCCGGCTCTCGTCCGGGCGCTTCAGCTCGCCGCCCAGCTGGAGATTGTAGGGCGGATCGGCGAACACGAGGTCGACGCTCTTCTCCGGCAGGCGGGCCATCTCGGCGATGCTGTCGCCGACGATCACGAGATCGCGCGGGAGCCGTGCCGGCGCGCCCGCGAACGCGCCGGAAATGGCGCCGTCGTGGGCGGCCAAGGAAGGCGCATCCGCGCTGTCCACCCGCACGCCGATCCGGCGCGCAGAACGCAGAGGCTCCCCCTTGGCCACACGACGCATGACGCAACCCTACGCAACGCTTACCGATGGCCGGGAGTGTGGCGGGGGCGGGTTAAGGTGCAGTTACACCGGCGACGCTTCCGTCTTTTTCCGCCGCGCTCAGCGCTCCTCGGCGGCGATGGCGTCTCCCGCGATGGCGTCGGCCGCCGGATTGAGCGGTTGGGCGGCATGGCGCGGGCGGGTGAAGGGCTCGGGCTTCGGGCCGTTGCCGTGCAGCAGATCGAGGCCGGCGTAGAAGCCGCTGGTCTGCTCCAGGCACAGGCGTTCCTTGTCGCGGCGGCGCACGTCGTCCACGGTCTCCTGCGCCTCCTCGGGCGAGAGGCCGAGATATTCCAGCGCGCCGCGGCCGAAGGCGAGCGCGGATTCCAGGGTCTCGCGCATCTGGAAATCGACATTCAGGTTGATCAGCTCCAGCGCGTGGCCGCGGTCATAGGCGCGCACCAGGACGCCGGCATTGGGGAAGGTCTCCCGCGCCAAGGCGACGATCTTGTTCGCCGCCTCGCGCTTGTCGACGCAGATGGCGATCGCGCGCGCGCCGCTCGCGCCGGATGCGTGCAGCACGTCGAGATTGGTGCCGTCGCCGTAATAGATCTTGAAGCCGAACTTGGCGGCGGCGCGGATCATCTCCGGGTCGTTGTCGATGATGGTCACTTCCAGGCCGCGGGCGAGGAAGGTCTGGCTCGCCACCTGACCGAAGCGGCCGAAGCCCACCACCAGCACTGATCCCGAGAGCCCGTCCGGCGCCTCGACACCGTCCAGGTCCACCTTCTCCGGCGGCAGCAGCCGGCGGGCGGCGATCACGGTCAGCGGGGTCAGTACCATGGACAGGATGACCGTGGTGGACATCACCGCATTGGTGCGCGCATCGAAGATGCCGGCGGCTGCCGCCGCGCCGTAGAGCACGAAGGCGAACTCGCCGCCCTGGGCGAACAGCGCCGCGCGGTAGAGCGCCTCGCGCCGGTCGGCACCGAAGACGAGGGCGATCACGAAGATGCCGATCGCCTTCACCGCCATGTAGCCGGCGACCGCCAGCGCCACGATGCGCCAGTCCGCCGCCACCACGGCGAGGTTGAGCGACATGCCCACCGCCATGAAGAACAGGCCGAGCAGGAGGCCGCGGAACGGCTCGATGTCGGCCTCCAGCTGGTGGCGGAAGGTGGAGCCGGACAGCAGCACCCCGGCGAGGAAGGCGCCCATGGCCATGGAGAGGCCGGAGAGCTGCATCAAAAGCGCCGTGCCGAGCACCACCGTGAGCGCGGCCGCGGTCATGATCTCGCGCGCCCGCGCCGCTGAGAGCAAGGCGAACAGCGGGTTCAGCAGCCAGCGCCCGGCCGCCACCACCACCGCCACCGCGCCGACCGCGATGCCGATCGCCTGCCAGTCGGCGCCGCCGCTGCCGCCCGAAGCCGGGGCGAGCACCGCCACCAGCGCCAGCAGCGGCACGATGGCGAGGTCCTCCAGCAGCAGGATGGACACCGCGCGCTGGCCGGCCGGCGTCGCGGTCTCGCCCGCCTCGTCGAGGATCTGCATGATGGCTGCGGTGGAGGAGAGCACGAACCCCATGGCGGCGAGAAACGCCACCGCCGGCGCAAGCCCGGCCAGGAGCCCGAGCCCGGTCAGCAGCGCGCCGCAGGCCGCCACCTGCGCGAAGCCGAGGCCGAAGATCTCGCGCCGCAGGCTCCACAGGCGCTGCGGCTTCATCTCCAGCCCGATCACGAACAGGAACATGACGACGCCGAGCTCGGCGAAGTGCAGCACCGCCTCCGGCGCGGAAATCACCTTGAGGCCGAACGGGCCGATGGCGAGGCCGGCGGCGAGATAGCCGAGCACCGAGCCGAATCCGGCCCGCTTGAACAACGGCGCGGCGACGACGCCGGCGCCCAGGACGGCGACGATCTGCACCAGCTCGAAATTGGACGCTTCAGCCATGGCAGACCTCGCAAAGACGGATCGGCGCCGCGGGTTACGCCGACGGGCCCTCTCCTAACGGAATGCTGGCGCCAGGGCGAGCCCCGGACAGGACGTGCGCCGCTCAGTCAATTCCTCGACAGGCGTTCAGGCCCATTGCACAATTTATGACGTTGCATTGCAACAAGATTGCCGATACCCAAGGCTTTAGCAATCAGGACCCGGTGCAATTCCGGGTGGCTCTTCCGGCCGCCGATCCGCCGGACAACGCAAATGACACAGCGCTTCGCACGCCGCCCGTCCGGGCGGGCGGTGTTCTATTGCGGATTACTTTCCCATGTCTGCCCACAGCCTCTATTTCCGCCAGTGGTTTTCCAACATCCGCGGCGACATCCTCGCCGGCATCGTAGTCGCCCTCGCGCTCATTCCCGAAGCCATCGGCTTTTCCGTCATCGCCGGCGTCGACCCGAAGGTCGGGCTCTACGCCTCGTTCGCCATCGCCTGCGTCTCCGCCTTCCTGGGCGGGCGGCCGGGCATGATCTCGGCGGCCACCGCCGCCACCGCCGTGGTGATGGTCTCGCTGGTGCGCGATCACGGCCTGCAGTATCTGTTCGCGGCCACCATCCTCATGGGGCTGCTGCAGGTGCTGGCGGGCCTGCTGCGCCTCGGCCGGCTGATGCGCTTCGTCTCGCGCTCGGTCATCACCGGCTTCGTCAACGCGCTCGCCATCCTTATCTTCATGGCGCAGCTGCCGGAGCTGATCGGCGTGCCGGTCGAGACCTATGCCATGGTCGCGGCGGGCCTCGCCATCATCTACCTGTTTCCCTACCTGACCCGCACGGTGCCCTCGCCGCTGGTGGCTATCGCCGTGCTCACCGCCTTCGCCTGGTGGACGGGCATGGACCTGCGCACCGTGGGCGACCTCGGCGAACTGCCGTCGAGCTTCCCGGCCTTCCTGCTGCCGGACGTGCCTCTGACCTTCGAGACGCTCAAGATCATCTTCCCCTATTCGGTGACGCTCGCGGCCGTGGGGCTGCTGGAATCGCTGCTCACCGCCCAGATCGTCGACGACATGACCGACACGCTCTCCAACAAGAGCCAGGAATGCTTCGGCCAGGGCGCGAGCAACGTGGCCTCGGCGCTGATCGGCGGCATGGGAGGCTGCGCCATGATCGGCCAGTCGGTCATCAACGTGACGTCGGGCGGGCGCGGGCGGCTCTCCACCTTCGTGGCGGGCGCGTTCCTCCTGTTCCTGATCCTGGTACTGGACGATCTCGTGCGCATCATCCCTATGGCGGCACTGGTGGCGGTGATGATCATGGTGTCCATCGGCACCTTCTCGTGGCGCTCGATCCTCGATCTGCGCACCAATCCGCTGCCGTCCTCGGTGGTGATGGCGGCGACCGTCTTCACCGTGGTGGGCACCCGCGATCTGGCGCAAGGCGTCCTGGTGGGCGTGCTGCTGTCGGGCGTGTTCTTCGCCGGCAAGGTGGCGCGGCTTGTTTCGGTGACCCGCACCGAGACCGAGGGCCGCGTGCGCTACATCGTGCTGGGACAGATCTTCTTCGCCTCCTCCGAGGCGTTCCTGCGCGGCTTCGACCTGGAGGAAACGGCGGCGCAGGCCACCCCGGCCGAAGTGGTGATCGACCTGACCCACGCCCACTTCTGGGACATCACCTCCATCGGCGCGCTGGACAAGGCGGTGATGAAGCTGCGCCAGCGCGGCGCCGCCGTCACCGTGCTCGGCCTCAACGAAGCGAGCGCCACCATGGTCGACCGCTTCGCGCTGCACGACAAGGACGACGCCCGTCCCGCCGCGCTGCACTGAGGTACTTTGCTCCGAGGGCCGGCGGTACGGGGGCGGCTTGCCCGAGTGGGGACTGCGCGCCATCCTCGCGCGGCGCGGAACGGTCCGCGCCATTTGCGGCGGAGCGCTTAGATGGAGAAAACGCCCACCCCGTTCGAGAAGCGCCACCGCGACGGCTCCCTGTGGGCGCGCGGCCAGACGCTGGACGACCTGCCCACCGGCTATTGGGAATGGTTCCGGATCGACGGCACGCGGCTGCGCTCCGGCCATTTCGAGGCGGGCCGCCAGGTGGGGGAATGGACGACGTATGACAAGACGGGCGCGGTCTACAAGGTGACGCGGATGAACGAGGGGTAGGGCCTGCCCTACAGGGCGACACGGCTCGACACGCTCAGCGCGTTCGGTTCAATGGCCGGTTTGTGGCCCAGAGCGTTTGATCGACACCGAAAACCATGCTATGAACATACCATGAACATCAATTGCGTTGATGGCGCCATATGACGACCATAAAGGGCCAGCACGTCGTGCCGAGTGGAGACCGGTGGATCGTTCGCCGCGCTGGCGCTGCCCGTGCGTCCGGAGCCTTTGACACTCAGCAGGAAGCTATTGATCGGGCTCGGGATCTCGCACGCACCCAGCAGACTGAACTTTATATCCACGGTCGCGATGGACGCATCCGGGAGCGTAGTTCCTATGGACGCGACCCCTTCCCGCCGAAGGGCTAAACTTGCCTGGGGGTGCCTTCAATCAGAACGTCGTCATAAACTGTCCTTTCGATAAGGACTATGAGCCAATATTACAGGCCATCATTTTTACCATAATCTATCTTGGACTGCGCCCGCGGCTTGCGACCGAAAGCGGGGACTCCGCTGATCTGCGCCTGGCCCGCATCGTCCGACTGATCGAAGAATCGAAATATTCGATACATGACCTGAGCAGATGCCAAGCCAGGACAGAGGGCGAATATTATCGGTTGAACATGCCATTTGAACTGGGGATCGATTATGGATGCCGCAGCTTTCTCGGAAATGGTCGAGAAAACAAAAAGATACTCATTCTAGAAGAGCATCGCTATCGGTATCAGGCATCGATTTCAGACCTGGCCGGCTGCGATATCCAAACCCACGACGGAAATTACCAGAAGGCCGTCAGGAAAGTCCGCAACTGGCTGGCGCATGAGGCTGGCTTGCAGGCAGTTGGCGCACAACGAATTTTATATGCCTATGCCGATTTTCAGGAATGGTATTACGAACGGCAACTGGCTAACGGCTTTTCGGACGAGGATATCCTCGACTATCCGACTGCGGAGCTTCTTTCCGCCATGACGGATTGGGTGGCGCAAGGCCGCCCATCCTAGGACGCGGGCCGGCGAAATCGTCTGGCGGTCTGATCGAATCAGTCGCTCATGCTTCAAGGCCCGGACCGCCCCCGGTCGGACCCTATCCCCCCTCACACCCCCCGCATCAGCCCGCCATCCACGCGCAGGTTCTGGCCGGTGATGTAGCCCGCGCCCTCCGACACCAGGAATGCCACGGTCGCGGCGATCTCGGCGGAGGTGCCGTAGCGGCCCATGGGGACGCCGGCGCGGCGTTCTTCGGTGGCGGGCAGGCTGTCGATCCAGCCGGGCAGCACGTTGTTCATGCGCACATTGTCGGCCGCATAGGCGTCGGCGAACAGCTTGGTGAAAGCGGCGAGCCCGGCGCGGAACACCGCCGAGGTGGGAAACAGCGGGCTCGGCTCGAACGCCCAGGCGGAGGAGATGTTGACGATCGCCCCGCTCTTCTGCGCCGCCATCACCGGGGCGATAAGGCGGGTCGGGCGCACCACGTTCAGGAAATAGATGTCGAGCCCCGCGTGCCAGGCCTCGTCGGTGATCTCCAGGATCGGCGCGCGCGGGCCGTGGCCGGCGCTGTTCACCAGCGCGTCGATGCGGCCATAGGCGTCGAGCGTCGCGTCCACGAGGCGCCTCAGGTCGTCGTTCGACTGGTTCGAGCCGGTGATGCCGATGCCGCCCAGCGCCTTGGCGAGCACCTCGCCCTTGCCGGACGAGGAGAGGATCGCGACCTTGTAGCCGTCCGCCGCGAGGCGGCGCGCGCACGCCGCCCCCATGCCCGAGCCGCCGGCCGTGATGATGGCCACCTTCTCGCCCATGCCTGTCCTCCCCTCCCCTCTGGCGCGCTCCGGCGCCGCCTATTCGGCCGCCGCCTTGGCCACGGGCACGGGCGGCAGCCCGTTCATGGCCGCCACCGCGTCGGCGAGCAGCGGCACGTTCTTCGCGCCATAGCCGAGACCCTCGGCGGCGGCATAGAGGTTCTTCACCGTCGCGCTCACGAAGGCCGCCGCGCCGGTATTGGTGGCGAGGCTGGTGACGTAGCGCATGTCCTTGTGGGCATTGGCGATCGCGAAGCGGTGGCTGTTCTCGTTGCCGTCCAGGGCATAGCCCATGAAGGTCTGGTAGAAGCCGCAATCCATGCGCCCGCCGCGGATCACGGTGTCGAACACCTGCGGCGTCACCCCCGCCTTGGCGGCGATGGCGAGCGCCTCCGCATAGATGGCGCCGTAGCCGAGCGAGAGAAAATTGTTGATCAGCTTCATGGTGTGGCCCGCGCCCGGCGCGCCCACGCGCACGATCCGGCTGGCGAAGGCGGAAACCGCTGGCTCGATCACGGCGAAGGCGTCATCCCCCGCACCCACCATCGCGGTGAGGCCGCCGGTTTCCGCCTGAACCGGCGTGCCGCCGAGCGGGGCGTCGCAGAAGGCGATGCCCCGGGCCGCCAGCTCCGCGGCCAGCGCCATGGTCAAGGTCGGCTCCGAGGTGGAGCAGTCGACGATGTGCAGCCCCGCTTTGGCGCCGGCGAGCAGCCCGTCCGGTCCGCGCAGGATCGCCTCCACCTGGGGGGCGCCGGTCACGCACAGGAAGACGATGTCGCTTGCGGCCGCGAGCGCCGCGGCGCCCGTGGCCTCGCTCGCGCCGCGGCGAGGAGGTCCTCCACCGGCCCGCGGTTGCGATGACCCAGAACGGTGAGAGGAAAGCCCTTCTCCACCAGGCATTTCGCCATGCCGTGCCCCATCAGCCCGACGCCGACGAAACCGATGCGCGCCCTGTCCATTCCCGACCTCCCTATGAAAAAGCTCTTATGGTCACGGGTTCTAAATCGTTTAGCATGTGACAAGGCGCTGCGCGATGCGCGAAACAACCCTTCAAAAGGGGGGAGCATGGAGGACGTCAGGAGCGCCCAGGTCGGCAAGGTCACGCTGCAGCGCCTGGCGCTGGAACTGGGCCTGTCCACGGCGACGGTCTCGCTCGCCTTGCGCGACAGCCCGGTGGTGGCGGAAGGCACGCGCCTCAAGGTGCAGGCGGCGGCCCGCGCGCGCGGCTACGTGGCGAACCGCAGCGCCGCCGCGCTGCGCACCGCCCGCACCAACATCGTCGGCGTCGGGCTGCATGACATCGTCAACCCCTCCTTCACCGAGCTGCTCGCCGCCATTGAGGACGCGCTCTCGGCGGCCGGAAAAACCGTGCTGCTCGGCGTCAGCCAGGAGGACGTGACGCGCCAGACCCGCACCCTCGGCACGCTCGCCGAATACCGCCCCGACGCCTTCATCGTCTCGCCCGCCGCCCACACCCGGGTCGAGGACCTGAAGGCGCTCGCCGCCACCGGCATCGCCGTGGTGCAGGTGACGCGCGAGATCGAGGGGTCCGGCTTCGACTTCGCCGGCTCCGACGACCGGGCCGGGGTGGCGCTCGGCGTCGCCCATCTGGTGGCGCTGGGCCACCGGCGCATCGGCATGATCGGCGGCTTCGGCGCCATCTCCACCGGCCGCAAGCGCCTCGCCGGCTACAAAGCGGGCCTGGAGGCGGCGGGCATCCCGTTCGACCCGGCGCTGGTGATGGAGGGGCCGGGCCACCGCGAGGAGGGGCGGCGCGCCGTGATGCGGCTTCTGGCGCTGGACGAGCCGCCGACCGCCGCCGTCTCGTTCAACGATCTGTCCGCCTTCGGCGCGCTCATGGGGCTCCAGGCCGCCGGGCTGACGGCGGGCCGCGACTTCTCGCTGGTCGGCTATGACGACATCGCCGAGGCGGCGCTGTGGCATCCCTCCCTCACCACGGTGCACACCTTCATTCCGGAATACGGGCGCGCGGCGGCGCAGCTCGCTCTGGCCCGCATGGCCGACCTCTCCCGTCCGGTGGAGCGGGTGGAACTTCCGCCGCGCCTCGTGGTGCGCGACACCACCAGCGCCCCGGTGCCGGTGAAGCGCCGGCCCCTGTGAGCGCGCGGCCGTGATCGTCCCCGTGGCATCGGCCGACGACGCGCGCATCGCCGCCTTCCGCGACGTGCGCGAGCGCGACCTAGTGGGCCGCGGCGGCGGCTTCATGGCGGAGGGCGAGGTGGTGCTGCGCCTG
>NZ_JBNFNU010000160.1:0-9049 GCF_057364445.1 Xanthobacter sp. BG11Y11_SDJG | reverse complement strand
GGGGGCGGACGCAAGGGCGGGGGTCACGGCGCGCGGTCGCCCGGCGGGTCCGCCGCTGCGGCAGCTTGCCAGCCGGGCCTCGGGGCGGCTATGTCGGTCAGAAGTGACATTCAAGGGTTGCGGGCTGGCGTTATTCTCGCCGCGCAACAGGCATGGGACGCTGCCACATCATGATCCAGGACGGTGGGAAAGCCGCGGCGCGCGCAACCGGCGTGCGCGGGCGGATGGAGCAAGCGGGGGCGCTGAGCCGCCGGTCGTTCCTCATGGGCTCGACCCTGGGCCTCGGGGCGCTGGGCCTCGCCGGCTGCGCGGGCGACGGAATGAGCCTCGCCGAGGCGGAGAAGCTCTACGGCCCGGTGCCGACCGAGAAATTCCCGATCCCGGCGGCCGACATCAGCAAGGTCAATCCCAAATACTACCGCCGCACGGTGCGCTACGAGTCCAAGGAAGCGCCCGGCACCATCATCGTCGATCCGAGCAACTACTACGTCTACCGGATCGAGGATGGGGAGACCGCCACCCGCTACGGCGCCAATGTGGGCCGCAGCGGCTTCCTGTGGCATGGCGACGCCTATGTGGGGCGCAAGGGCGAGTGGGCCACCTGGACCCCGCCCAAGGAGATGATCCAGCGCCAGCCCGAGGTGGCGAAATATGCCGGCGGCATGCCCGGCGGCCTGGAAAACCCGCTCGGCGCGCGCACGCTGTATCTCTACCAGAACGGGAAATACACGCTCTACACCATCTATGCTTCGAGCGATCCGGAGAGCATCGGCTCCGGCGTCACCAGCGGCTGCGTCGGCTTGCTCAGCCAGGACATGATCCACCTCTACGACCAGACCCCGGTGAAGACCAAGGTGGTGGTGCTGCCGGCTTAGGGGTGGCGATGCCCTCATGTCGGATGGCGGTGTCGCGCCAAGCCGGGCGGATTGTCCGCCCGCCGCGACTTGGTAGAATGCGCTGCGTCCGCTCGCCTGCTTGATCCGGCCCGGCATCTCGTCCCCCACGCGCGGCGCGCAAGGACCACCGGCATGAGGCAGCGCACCGGGTTCGATCTCGTCCTGTGGTCGTCGTGCCTGGCGATGCTCGCGGTCGGTGCCAACAGCACGGCGATCATGGCCGCCTTGCCGCTCATGCAGCGCGAACTCGCGCTCTCGTCCCCCGGCCTCCAATGGGCGGTGAATGCCTATCTCGTGACGTCTGCCGCCTGCGTCGTGCTGGGCGGCCGCGCAGCGGACCGCTTCTCGGCGCGGCACAGTTCCATGGCAGGATTGGCGCTGTTCGCGGTCGCCTCCACGATCATCGCCACCTGCGAGGGGCAGACCGTGCTGCTGGCCGGGCGCGCCTTGCAGGGCTTGGCGGCGGCGTTCGCCGTCCCGGCACGCTCGCCGCGATCCATGGCGCGCCGCCCGCGCGCAGGGAGGCCGCCATCGGCGCCTGGACCGGCTTTCTGATGCTGGGCTTCAGCATCGGCCCGCTGCTCGGCGGCACCCTCACCCATCTTGCCGGCTGGCGCACCATCTTCTGGCTTGACGTCCCGCTCGCTGTGGCGGCGCTGGCCGGCCTTGCCTTGGCCGGCCCGGCAGCCAAGCTCGCCGCGCCCGTGACGGGCGCGCGTCCCGACATCGCGGGCTTTGTCCTGCTCGCCACCTTCATGGTCAGCATCGTGTTCGCGCTCCATGCGTTGCCCGATACCGCAAACACCCCACTCGCGACCATCCTCCCGCTGGTGCTCGCGGCCGCGGCTCTCGCGCTGCTCCTCAAGGTGGAACGACAGGCGCGCACGCCGCTGGTGGATCTGAGCTTCTTCGACCGGCGTGAATTCGTGATCGGCAGCGTTATCGGCGCGCTGGCGATGCTGTGTATCATCAGCCTGCTGCTCTATTTCAACCTCTATGCCCAGAGCCCTCTGGGCCTCGGCCTCACGCCGCTGGAGGCGGGCGCGATGCTGCTTCCCCTGGGAGCCGCCTTGCTCGCGCTGGCGCTGAGCGCTCCCGCCGTGTCGGCCCGGCTGGGGGTCGGCGGCGCGATCACCGCCGGCATGGCGCTGATCGTGATCGCGAGCGCGATTGCGGGCGCGGCGGTGGCGTTCGGCAGCCGGCTACTGCTGGGCATCGGCTTCTCCGTCATGGGCGCGGGGCTCGCCGTGCCCTATGCGCTCGGCGCCTGCGCCTCGCGCTCTCCGCGCTGCCCCCGGCGCAGGCCGGGCAGGGGTCCGGCATCGTCAATGCGAGCACCTTCCTGGGCGGCAGCGTCGGCGTGGCGGCGGGCGCCATTGCGCTCATGATCGCCGGATTCCCCGGCGTCCTGGCGATGATCGCCCTTGCCGGCGCGCTCGGCGCGGGGCTAGCGCGCAGGATCGCGGCGCAGGGCTAGGAAGGGCGGGGAAGCGATCCTTCGCAGTGACGGTGTAATCCATTTACGTCGACAACCTGAGATGGCATTCTGGGCGCAAAAGCGGAGAAATGCACATGCCCGCGCCCGGCTTCGACGCGTTCGTCGGTTTGAAATCCACGCCGTTCTATCGGACGCCAAACGATCGGGCGATCGCGGGCGAACTGCTCTGGGGCGATGGCGTCCGCTTCCAAGGCGAGCGCCGGAACGGCCGCATCAAGGTGAGCGCCCGCGGCCGGAACCGGGTCGGCTGGATCGACGAAGCCGCCATCGAGAACGGCCGCTCGCTTCTCGAGATCTATTTCATAGACGTGGGGCAGGGTGACGGTCTGCTCGTCAAGACTCCGGACTTCCGTCACATCATGATCGATGGGGGACATCCCCGCCGCTCGCAGAATACTGGCAAGAGCGCGGCGGATTTCATCGACTGGAAATTCTTCGAAGATTATGGCTTAGATGAGATTCATCTCGATGCGATGATCGCCTCTCACAACGATTTCGATCATTATGGCGGGCTGTCGGATCTGCTCGACGCGGCGCAATTCACGGAGCTCGACGCGGTTTCGGTCGCCATCGATGCCTTCTTTCATGCCGGCATCTCCTGGTGGACCAAGCCCGACGGAACCGGCCGGACACTGGGGGCGACCAAGCGCAAGGCCGGTCGCTCCTATCACACGCAGCTTCTGGAAGACCGCGCGTCGGCGGAGCGCGGCCTCGCGGCTGGGGCCGGCGCGCGCCTGCAGGGCGAATGGGCCAGGTTCATCGCGCAGGTCGTCGCGGCCCGAACCGCGCAAGGCACGGCGGTCCCGATGGCGCGGCTGAGCCAGACCAGCGGCTTCCTGCCTGGCTTCGAGCCGGCAGACGGCCATCCGGCCGTCTCGGTCCTCGGGCCGATCGAGTACGACATCGACGGCAAGCCCGGTCTGCAGGGTTTCGGCGCCGACTCCAAGACGACGAACGGCAACAGCGTGCTGCTGCGGATCGACTATGGCCGGGCGCGCATATTGCTGACCGGCGATCTCAACAAGGCGAGCCAGCAGGCTCTGCTCGAAGCCTATGCGGGCCGGCGCCTGGAGTTTCAGTGCGACGTCGCCAAAGCCTGCCATCACGGCAGCGAGGACGTGTCATACGCCTTCCTGCAGTCCATGGCTGCGGCGGCGACCATCATCAGCTCGGGCGACGGGGAGGGGCACGACCATCCCAAGCCCCGCATCGTGGCCGCCTCCGGCGCCACTGGCCATCTCTCGATCGACAACGACGAGATCCTCACGCCGCTGGTCTATTCTACCGAGCTCGCGCGGTCGGTTTCGCTCGGGGATCCCACAGGCCTCGATGTGGCGGCGGGCGGAGCCCAGGCCTCGATCTCACTCGGCGCGAACGACCTGCAACGGGCGACCATCGCATTCTCCGAGACCAAGCCGGGCGCGCTGCGGCCTGTGACCAAGACGCGCGCGCTTCCCGCACCAAGGTGGTGGCCGGCCTGATCTATGGCCTCGTCAACGTCCGCACCGACGGCGAGACCATCCTCTCGGCGACCATGAACGAGGGTGACGGGACCTGGGCGGTGAAGACCTTCCCGTCGCGGTTCTGACCGCGGGGAGCCGTTCCCCTCACCCCTCCAGCTCTTCCTTGAGGATCTCCAGGCGCAGCCATTCCTCCTCGGCGGCGTCGAGGTCGGACTGGGCTTTGGCGAGGGCGGCGGAGGTGGCCTCGAACTTCGCGGCATCGCGGGCGTAGAGGTTCGGGTCCTCCAGCACCGCCGCCAGCTTCGCCAGATCGCCCTTCAGCTTCTCCATGGTCTTGGGCAGCGCCTTCAAGGCGTGCTGCTCGTGGAAGGAGAGGCGGTTCTTCTGCCCGCCGTCCCGGCTTGGCGCCGCGCCGCCGGACGCGTCGCCCCTCGGCGCATCGGCTTTGGCGGCCGCCGCCGGCTTCGCCTTGGCCTGAACCCCATGGCCGCGCTGGGCCACCATGTCGGCATAGCCGCCGGCATATTCGCGGAACACGCCGTCGCCCTCCGCCGCGATGACGCTCGACACGGTGCGGTCGAGGAAGTCGCGGTCGTGGGAGACGAGGATCACGGTGCCGGGGAAGTCGGCCACCATCTCCTGCAGCAGATCGAGGGTTTCGAGGTCGAGGTCGTTGGTGGGCTCGTCCAGCACCAGCACGTTGGCGGGCATGGCGAGCGCCCGCGCCAGCATCAGCCGGCCGCGCTCGCCGCCGGAGAGCACGGAGAGCGGCGCGTTGGCCTGCTCGGGGGTGAACAGGAAGTCCTTCAGATAGCCCATCACGTGGCGCGGTGCGCCGCCCACCAGCACCTGGTCGGACCCGCCCCCGGTGAGCGCATCGCGCAGGGTGGTCGCGGGGTCGAGCGCGGCGCGCTTCTGGTCGAGCGAGGCGATCTCCAGATTGGTGCCGAGCCTGACCGTTCCGCTGTCGGGCGCGAGCGCGCCGGTGAGCATCTTCAATAGCGTGGTCTTGCCGGCGCCGTTGGGGCCGACGATGCCGATGCGGTCGCCGCGCAGGATGCGGGTGGAGAAGTCCCGCACCACGGGAACGCCGTCATAGGCCTTGGCGATGTGCTTGGCCTCGATCACCAGCTTGCCGGAGGTCTCGGCCTCGGTGACGGACATCTTCACGCTGCCGGTGGCGCGGCGCTCCTCCCGGCGGTCCTTGCGCATGGAGTGCAGCAAACCGAGCCGGCGCACGTTGCGCTTGCGCCGCGCGGTGACGCCGTAGCGCAGCCAGTCCAGCTCGGCGACGATCTTGCGGTCGAGCTTGTGGCGCTCCAGCTCCTCCTGCTCCAGCACGCCGTCGCGCCAGGCCTCGAAGCTGCCGAAGCCCTCCTCGAGCCGGCGCGTCGCGCCGCGGTCGAGCCAGACCGTGGCGCGCGAGAGGTTTTCCAGGAAGCGCCGGTCGTGGCTGATGAGCACGATGGCGGATCTCAGCCCCTTCAGTTCCGCTTCGAGCCACTCGATGGCTGGCAGGTCCAGGTGGTTGGTGGGCTCGTCCAGCAGCAGCACGTCCGGCTCGGGGGCGATGACGCGGGCGAGCGCGGCGCGGCGCGCCTCGCCGCCGGAGAGCGTTGCGGGGTTCTCCTCGCCGGTGAGGCCGAGCGCCTGGAGCAGATAGGTGGCGCGATAGGCCTCGTCGCCGGGGGCAAGGCCCGCCTCCACATATGCGAGCGTGGTGGGATAGCCGGTGAAGTCCGGCTCCTGCGGCAGGTAGCGCACGGTGGTGCCGGGCTGGAAGAAGCGCGTGCCGGCATCGGGCTCGGTGAGCCCGGCGGCGATCTTCAGCAGCGTCGACTTGCCGGAGCCGTTGCGCCCGACGAGCGCGAGCCGCTCGCCGGCGGAGACCGAAAGCTCCGCCCCGTCGAGCAGGGGCGTCGCGCCGTAGCGCAGGTGGATGTCCTGGAGCAGGATGAGGGGCGGGGCCATGGGCCCCCGCTTATCGCGCCCCGGCGCGGAAGGCAAAGGGGCGGTTCGTGCCCCGGCCGACTGGAGCGATGAGCGGAAGGAGAGCCGGGGCCCAGCGCAAGGATGCGCCGAAGGCGGCGTCTTCCGCCGCAGGCGGTGCGCCGCCTGTTATGCCCGCTGCGCGGGATTTCCCCTGGACCCCGGCTCGGCGCTCCGGCTGCGCCGTCGCTGGGGCGGGGAACGACGTCTTCGCCTTCGCTGGGCCGGGAAAGCGCCGGCTTTGCCGCCGCGGGGCCGGCCGCGGCACCGGTGCCCTTGCATCGCCCGCGCGGGGGCGCCATGTAGCAGGGGAACGGCGCCCGGCGCCGATGGAGGCACCCATGACCCAGACCACGGGCCGCATTTTCGACGAGATGGCCCGCCTTGTGAACGACGCCGCCGGCGTCGCCCAGGGCGTCCGCCGCGAGGCCGAGACGGTGATGAAGGCCCAGATGGAGCGCTTCCTGCGCGACATGGACCTCGTCAAACGCGAGGAGTTCGAGGCGGTGAAGGACATGGCCGCCAAGGCCCGCGAAGAGAACGAGGCGCTCGCCGCCCGCATCGCGCTGCTGGAAGAGCGCCTGTCCGCCCGCTCGTCCGCCGCTGACCAGATGGAAGGGTGAACGCGCCGCACGGGAGGTCAGGCCGGGGATGCGGGTGCGGCGCACACAATCTGTCGTAGCCCCGCAATGATTCCCCGCGATATACTGATTTTCGTGGCGATTCGTAGCCGGTTCGTCGCGCCGGGGCGCGACGGGGCGCAGCATCGCCACGGCGGGCCGGTCCGCCGGCACGTCCTTTACGGCACGCCGCGCCGCGCATGCCTCCCCGGGCCTGAGTTGCCGCCCGTGCCGCGTTCGACCCTCTCCGCGTCCCTCCCACCGCGAGGTCGAGGCCATGTCTCTCATCGACATCGAAGCCGATGCGCCGGCGAACCCCGTGGACCTCGTGGAACGGCTTGCCGCCGTCCATGACTGGTCCTTCGAGCGCTCCGACGAGGACGAGATCACCCTCTCGCTCTCCAGCCGCTGGACGGACTGCCATGTCTCGTTCCAATGGATGGACGAGCTGGAATCCCTGCATCTCGCCTGCGCCTTCGACTTCAAGGTGCCGGACGGCCGGCGCAACGAGGTGCTCAAGCTCCTCGCGCTGGTGAACGAGCAGATGTGGCTCGGCCATTTCGACCTGTGGTCGCAGGAAGGCGTCATCATGTTCCGCCACGCGCTGCCGCTCTCGGGCGGGGCGACGGCGTCGAGCCGCCAGTGCGAAGCCATCGTCGACGCCGCGGTCGACGCGGTGGAGCGGTATTATCCCGCCTTCCAGTTCGTGGTGTGGGCCGGCAAGACCGCCCGCGAGGCCATGGACACCGCGCTGTTCGACACGGTCGGCGAAGCCTGACCGTCCCGCCCTCCGGCCCCGCCGGAGGGCGCTCCTCCTTGCCGGATCAGCCGTCCGCCTTGCGCTGGATGCGCTCCACGATGCCGCGGGCGATGATGGTGGCGACGCCGATCAAGGCGAGCACCGAGGCCGCGGCGAAGGCGCCGGCCACATTGTAGTCCTGGTAGAGCAGCTCCACCTGGAGCGGCAGCGTGTTGGTGACGCCGCGGATGTTGCCGGACACCACCGAGACCGCGCCGAACTCGCCCATCACCCGCGCATTGCACAGGATGGCGCCGTAGATGAGCGCCCAGCGCACATTGGGCAGCGTCACCGAGATGAAGGTGCGCAGCCCCGAGGCGCCGAGCGAGAGCGCCGCCTCCTCCTCGTCGGTCCCCTGCGCCTGCATCAGCGGGATCAGCTCGCGCGCCACATAGGGCGCGGTGACGAACATGGAGGCGAGGAAGATCGCCGGCAGCGCGAACATGACCTTGATGCCGGCCTCCTCCAGCATCGGCCCGAACAGCCCCTGCGCCCCATAGACGAACAGATAGGCGACGCCGGCGACGATGGGCGAGACCGAATAGGGCACGTCGATCAGCGCGATCAGAAGGCTGCGGCCGGGAAAGTCGAACTTGCCCACCGCCCAGGCGGCGGCGATGCCGAAGACGATGTTGATGGGCACCACCACCAGCGCCACCACCACCGTGAGGAAGATGGCGTGGAGCGTCGCCGGATCGGCGAGCTTGGCGCCATAGGCAGCGATGCCGGCGGAGAAGGCGTTGGCGAAGATCACCGCCAGCGGTCCGCCCACCATGAGCGCGGTGACGATCGCCACCAAAGCGATCAGCGGCCCCTTGAAGGCCGGGTGGCCGCCCACCGGGCGCAGGGTGCGCTGGGCCGGCGTGCGCTTCAGGTCCGCCATCTCAGTCCACCCCCACGCGGCGCACGTGCCAGGCCTGGATGGCGTTGGTGGCCACCAGCAGCGTGAAGGCGGCCAGCAGCATCACCGCCGAGATCGCCGCCGCCGCCGGATAGTCGAACTCCTCCAGGCGGATGAAGGTGAGCAAGGCGACGATCTCGGTGGTCATGGGCTGGTTGCCGGCGATGAAGATCACGGCGCCGAACTCGCCGAGGCTGCGGGCGAAGGCGAGCGAGCAGCCGGCGAGGAAGGCGGGAAAGATGGCCGGGAAGATCACCCGCCGGGCGATGTCGAAATCGCTGGCGCCGAGCGAGCGCGCCGCCTCCTCCACGTCGTGCGCCAGGTCCTCGATCACCGGCTGCACCGTGCGCACCACGAAGGGCAGGCTGGTGAAGGCCATGGCGATGGCGATGCCGAGCGGGGTGTAGACCACCTGCAGGCCCCATTCCGCGAGGGGTGCGCCGAACCAGCCGTTCTTGGCGAACAGCGCGGTGAGCGCGAGGCCGGCCACCGCGGTGGGCAGCGCGAACGGGATGTCCACCACCGCGTCGAGGATGCGCTTGCCGGGAAACTCGTAGCGCGCCAGGACCCACGCGAAGGCAAGGCCGTAGACCGCGTTGAACGCCGTCGCCCACAAGGCGGTGGTGAGCGTCACCGAGATCGCCGAGAGGGTGCGCGCGCTGGTGATGATGGCGAGGAAGCGCTCCGGCCCGATCTCCGCGGCCTTCAGCATGAGCGCGGCGAGCGGCAGCAGCACGATCGTCCCGAGATAGAGGACGGTGGTGCCGAGCGCGAGGGAGAAGCCGGGGAGAGTGCGCCGACGCATGGGCCTTCGGGGGGGATTGGGAACACGGGATGGCGGGCGGGTCCGGTGCCGGACGCCGCGCCGCGCGGGGGGCGGCCG
>NZ_JBNFNU010000159.1:0-9068 GCF_057364445.1 Xanthobacter sp. BG11Y11_SDJG | reverse complement strand
GCCGGCCCGGTTGCGGGGCCGCCAGTGGGCGACGTTGCGTGCCTCTCATGGGGCGAAGCCCTCCGCGGCCCGCGCGGGCCGGAGCCGGCCAGCGCGGGAGCGCGCATATCCGCGATCACCGTCCGCCTGCAGGGTTAACGATCGGTTAACGGCGCCAGCTGCCGGACCGTTCCTCCACCGATTGCGCTGCGGCGGCGAATCCGACCTCATGGCGCCAGCGGCGACCGGCCGCCGCATCCGCCTATGGGAAGACCACTCCGGACCATGCGCCTGCGCCGCCTCGACATCGTCTTCGCCGTGCTGCTGCTCGCCGGCCTCGCCGTGCTGGCGGACTGGCTGCTCAAGGAGGACATCTCCGGCGCGCCCGCGCGGCGGACGGCGACACCCTGGTGCTGAACGGCGAGCATGTGCGCCTCAAGGGCATGGACGCGCCGGAACTGGCCCAGACCTGCACCCGCGACGGCAAGGACTGGCCCTGCGGACGGGAGGCGAAGGCCGCGCTCGCGGCGGCGCTGAAGCAGGGTCAGGTGGCCTGCACCTTCTCGGCGCGCGACGATTACGACCGCCCGCTGGCGCTGTGCACGGTGGCCGGCGCTGATCTCGGCGCGTTGCTGGTTCGCCAGGGCCTCGCGGTCGCCTTCGGCGCCTACCAGGCGGAGGAGCCGAGGCGCGCGCCGCCCAGCGCGGCCTGTGGGCCGGCGGTTTCCAGCGGCCGTCTGACTATCGGGCCGACCATCGACGCTGAGGCGCGCGGGTCGCCCACGCCGCCTTACGCCCCGAGCGCCCGGCGCACCGCGCCGACGATGCGATCCTGGGTCGCCTCATCGAGGTCGGGATGCATGGGCAGGGAGATCACCTCCTCCGCCAGCATCTCGCACACCGGCAGGATGGCGCCGGCGGCGGGATAGTGCCGGTAGGCGGGCTGGAGGTGCATGGGCAGGCGGTAATAGACCGCGGTGGGAATGCCCTCGGTCTTCAGCGCCTCGGCGAGCGCGTCACGCCGGCCGGGGGCGAGGCGGATGGTGTATTGCGCCCACACCGAGGTGGCGCGCTTGTCCACCGTCGGAACCCGGCAGACGTCGTTGAGGAGGGCGTTGTAGCGCCGCGCCACCTTCTCGCGGGCGGCGATCTCCTCGTCGAACACCGCGAGCTTCTCCAGCAGCACCGCGGCCTGGATGGTGTCGAGCCGCGCCGTCATGCCGATGCGCACGTTCTGATACTTGTCGACGCCCTGGCCGTGCTCGCGCAGGCTCTTCAGCACCGCCACGAGGTCGGCATCGTCGGTCAGGATGGCGCCGCCGTCGCCGTAGCAGCCGAGCGGCTTGGCCGGGAAGAAGGAGGTGGCGGTGGCATCGCCGATGGAGCCGGTGCGCTTGTTGTTCCAGGTGCCGCCGAAGCCCTGGGCGGTGTCGCACAGCACCTTCAGCCCGTGCGCCTCGGCGATGGGCAGCAGCGCGTCGTAGTCCGCCGGCTGGCCGAACAGGTCCACCGGGATCACCACGCGGGGGGTGAGCCCCTGCTCGATCGCCACGGCGATCGCCTGCGTCAGGCTCTCGGGGTCCATGTTGAAGGTGTCGGCGTCCACGTCCACGAACACCGGGGTGGCGCCGAGATAGGGCACCACCTCGGCGGTGGCGCAGAAGGTGAAAGCGGGGCAGAACACCGCGTCGCCGGGCTTCACGCCCCAGGCCATGAGGATGAGCGCCAGCGCATCCGTGCCGCTGGAGCAGGAGACGGCATATTTCGCCCCGGCGAAGGCGGCGAGCTTCTCCTCGAATTCGGTCACCTCCGGCCCGTTCACGAAGCGGCAGGACTGGAGCACGCGCCCGACCGCCGCATCGATGCGGGCGCCGATGCGCGCGCGCTGGGCGGCAAGGTCGATGAAGGCGATGGGCGCGGGCGCCGTCGCGGAAGCGGTCATGAAGGTTCCTCGGAGGGACGGATGGGCTCAGCCCGCCGCGGCACGGCGGCGCGAGCGCGCGCGGGCCTCGGCGCGCTCGGCGAGGCAGGAGATGGCGATGTCGAGGCTGGCGACGCCCTGCTCGCCCGTGACCTCGGGCGCGGCGCCCGCGCGCACGGCGGAGAGGAAGTTTTCGAGCTCGGCGCGCAGCGGCTCGGCATAGGCCACCGGCAGATGCCGGGTGGAATAGGAGCCGTCCGGCCGGTAGTCGAAATGCTCCGTCACCTGGCGCGTCAGCAGGTCGCCGATGACGTATTTCTTGGCGGTGGCCACGTGCACCGTGCGCGCCTTGAAGGGCGTGAGCCAGTTGGTGTTGATGTGGCAGAGCACGCCGGAGGCGGTGCGGAACTGGAGGAGCGCGATGTCCTCGCGCTCGGCGAGCGCGGCGGAGGTCTGCGGCTGCACCTCGACGATCTCGCTGTCGGTGATCCAGCGGATCAGGTCGATGTCGTGCACCGCGAGGTCGATCACCACGCCCACATTGGACATGCGCGGCGGGAACGGGCCGACGCGGGTGAAGGCGACCGAGAGGATGTTCTCGCCGCGGATCGCGTCCTTCACCGCGCGCACCGCCGGGTTGAACCGCTCCACATGGCCGATCATCAGCGTCACGCCCTTGGCCTTGGCGGCGGCGACGATCTCGCGCCCCTCCGCGGCGGTGGAGGCGATGGGCTTTTCCACCAGCACGGCGCAGCCGGCGTCGATGACGTCGAGGGCGATGGGGTGGTGCAGGTGGGTGGGCGCCGCCACCACCACGGCGTCGAGGCCGAGGGCGAGAAGGTCGGCGTGGCTTCCCACCGCCTGGCAGCCGAGGAAGCTCGCCACCCGCTGGGCCTGGGCCTGGTCCGGGTCGGCCACCGCCACCAGCTCGGCGCCGCCGATGGCGGAGAGCACGCGGGCGTGGTTGGAGCCCATGATGCCGATGCCCGTGACACGACGCGAAGGGGGCGCGCCCGGTCGGGCGCTGCCGTGTGAGCCATGTCAGCCCTCTTTAAAGGTCCAGCTCTCTCAAGCCTTGCCGCACCGGCGGGCGTCTCGACGGGCGCTTCCGGGCGGATCGTGATCCGGCCGGCAGGCGGGGGCGGCGCCCCGCTCCGGCGCCTGCGGCCAACTGCCGGTGCGAGCGGCGGACATCCACCACTCGCGCCTCCCTAGCACGGCCTTCGGGGCGGAAGCGAGGCGCCCCAAGCCTTCCGGAGGCCCCCATCCATTCAAGAATTGCGTCCCCGTGTTACCGTCGCGGCCAAGCGATACCGTCTGCGGCGGCGATCAATGCCCCGGGAACGCCACCAGGTGCGCACCGGCACGTCCATGGCGCGGATCTTGTCGGCGCCGCCGAGGTCCGGCAGGTCGACGATGAAGCAGGCGGCCTCCACCACCGCGCCGATGGAGCGCAGCAGCTTCACCGCGCCCACCGCCGTGCCGCCGGTGGCGACCAGGTCGTCCACCAGCAGCACCCGCTCGCCGGGGGCGACGGCGTCCACATGCATTTCCATCTCGTCCTCGCCGTATTCCAGCACATAGGCCATGCGCACGGTCTGGTGCGGCAGCTTGCCCTTCTTGCGGATCGGCACGAAGCCGGCGGAGAGCTGGTGCGCCACCGCGCCGCCGAGGATGAAGCCGCGCGCCTCGATGCCGGCCACCTTGTCGATCTTCGCGCCCGCCCAGGGCTGCACCAGTTCGTCCACCGCCCGGCGGAAGGCGCGGGGATTGCCGAGCAGCGTGGTGATGTCGCGGAACAGGATGCCGGGCTTGGGATAGTCCGGGATGGTGCGGATGGCGGCGGCGAAATCGTCGGGCGTCATGGGCGGCTTTCGTCCTCGGCTCGGAGGGGCGGGCGCGTGGCCGCCCGATTAAACGGGAGCCGCCGGCAGCCAGCAAATCGGAACATCCCGCGCCGGCCCCCCGAAAAATGGCCGAAGGGCCCCGCGGGGGGCCCTTCGGTCGCTTGGTACAGATGGCGCCGGCCGCCCCGGTCAGTGGGCGACGTTCTTCCACACCTTCTTCTTGGTGAAGTAGAGCAGGCCGGCGAAGACGATCAGGAAGATCATCACCTGGAAGCCGATGCGCTTGCGCGTGTCGAGATGCGGCTCGGCGAGCCACATGAGGAAGGCCGAGACGTCCTCGGAATACTGCTCCACCGTCTGCGGCGCGCCGTCGGTGTATTCCACCTGGCCGTCGCTGATGGGCTTCGGCATGGCGATCTGATGGCCGGGGAAATAGGTGTTGTAGTGCAGGCCCGGCTGCACGTTGACGCCGCCGGCGGGTCCACGTAGCCGGTGAGCAGCGCGTGGATATAGTCCACGCCGTGCTCCTGGTACTGGATGAAGGCGTCGGTGATGAAGCCCGGGAAGCCCACATGGTAGGAGCGGGCCTTGGCGATCACCGAGAGGTCCGGCGGCATAGCGCCGCCATTGGCGGCGCGGGCGGCGTTGTCGTTCGGGAACGGCGCCGGCCAGTGGTCCGAGAGCCGGCCGGGACGCTGGAACATGTCGCC
Organism: Xanthobacter sp. BG11Y11_SDJG; assembly: GCF_057364445.1. Lineage (NCBI taxonomy): Bacteria > Pseudomonadati > Pseudomonadota > Alphaproteobacteria > Hyphomicrobiales > Xanthobacteraceae > Xanthobacter > Xanthobacter sp. BG11Y11_SDJG. The sequence continues at coordinate 4,611 of NZ_JBNFNU010000159.1, read as the reverse complement.
CGCGTCGTTCGGCCCGTCGGTGATCTGGTATTCGCTCGCCACCTGCTTGGCCTGGGCCTCGGTGAAGCCGGGGCCGCCCTCCTGGGCGAGGTTGCGGAAATACAGGAAGTTCGCGGAGTGGCAGGCGGCGCACACTTCCTTGAACACCTTGAAGCCGCGCTGGAGCTGGCCCTGGTCGTACATGCCGAACGGGCCGGCGAAGGACCAGGACATGCGCTCGGGGCGCGGGGTCTCGCCGCCGGCGGCGAGCGCCGGCGAAGCGGCGAGGAGCACCGCCGCGGCGGCACCGAAGAGAATGCTGCGAATGGTCATTGGCTTTCTCTCCGCGCCCGTCAGCCCCGGGTCTCGGGAGCGGATGCCCCCGTGACCACGGCCGCGCCCCCCTTGGCGCCCTTTGCCAGAACCGCATCGGCGATGGACGCCGGCAGCGGCTTCGGCCGCTCGACGATGCCGAGCACCGGCAGGATGATGAGGAAGTGGATGAAGTAATAGGCGGTCAGGATGCGCGAGGCGATCACGTAGCCGCCTTCCGCAGGCATCGCGCCGAGATAGCCGAGGCCCACGGCGACGATCGCGAAGATCCAGAAGAACTGCTTGTACAGCGGCCGGTACTTGGCCGAGCGCACCTTGGAGGTGTCGAGCCAGGGCAGGAAGGCCAGCACCGCGATGGCCGCGAACATGGCCAGCACGCCGCCGAGCTTGTCCGGGATCGAGCGCAGGATCGCGTAGAACGGCAGGAAGTACCATTCGGGCACGATGTGCGCCGGCGTCACCAGCGGGTTGGCCGGGATGTAGTTGTCCGAGTGGCCGAGATAGTTCGGGATGTAGAAGATGAACCAGGAGAAGAAGATCAGGAACACCACCATCGCGAAGGTGTCCTTGATGGTGGCGTAGGGGGTGAAGGGCACGGTGTCCTTCGCCACGCTCTTCACGTCGATGCCGTCCGGATTGTTCTGGCCCACGTGATGCAGCGCCCAGATGTGGAGGCCGACCACGCCGGCGATCATGAAGGGCAGCAGATAGTGCAGCGAGAAGAAGCGGTTGAGGGTGGGATCACCGACCGAGTAGCCGCCCCACAGCCATTCCACGATGGTCTGGCCGACCAGCGGGATGGCCGAGAACAGGTTGGTGATGACGGTGGCGCCCCAGAACGACATCTGGCCCCAGGGCAGCACGTAGCCCATGAAGGCGGTGGCCATCATCAGCAAATAGATGATGACGCCGAGGATCCACAGCACCTCGCGGGGCGCCTTGTAGGAGCCGTAATAGAGGCCCCGGAAGATGTGGATGTAGACGGCGATGAAGAACATCGAGGCGCCGTTGGCGTGGATGTAGCGGATCATCCAGCCGAAGCTCACGTCGCGCATGATGTGCTCGACGCGGGCGAACGACACCGGCGCGTAGGCCACATAATGCATCGCCAGCACCACGCCGGAGACGATCTGGCACACCAGCATGAAGGTCAGGATCGCGCCGAAGGTCCACATGTAGTTGAGGTTCTTCGGCACCGGATAGGCAACCGCCGAAGAATGCATCAGCCCGACGATCGGCAAGCGGCTCTCGAACCACTGCGCGAGCTTGCCCTTCGGCTGGTAGGTGGAGTGTCCTTCCATGGGATCCAACCCTTTAAATAGATGCGGCGAGCGCCGGGCGACGGGAGGCGTCAGCCGATCACGATCTTGGTGTCGGTGGTGAAGGCGTAGGGCGGGAGCTCGAGGTTGAGCGGCGCCGGCCCGACGCGGATGCGGCCGGACGTGTCGTAGGCCGAGCCGTGGCAGGGGCAGAACCAGCCATTATAGGCGCCCTGGTGGCCCAGCGGCACGCAGCCGAGATGGGTGCAGATGCCGATCACCACCAGCCACTGGTCCTTGCCCGGCTTGACGCGGGCGGAATCGGGCTGGGGGTCCTTGAGGTCGGACAGCGGGGTGTCCTGGGCCGCCTTGATCTCCGCCGGAGTGCGGTGGGAGATGAAGATCGGCTTGCCGCGCCACTGGACGGTGACGATCTGGCCCTCGGCGATGGGGGAGAGGTCCACTTCGGTGGTGGAGAGCGCGAGCACCGAGGCGTCCGGCTGCATCTGGGAGACGAAGGGCCACACCATGCCGGCGACGCCCACCGCGCCCACGGCCCCCGTCGCAATGTAAAGAAAGTCCCGACGCGTCGTCGTGTCCTGCGTCTCCGTATGTGCCACGGCGCTTTCCCCGATCCTGAAATCCGCTTCCGTCCGCGCGGCGCGGCCTCAGGACGGCGCGCACAGACATGAGAGGCGGCTGAAGACACCTGTCGCCACCTTCGAGCGCCTCTAATTGCACCCCCGCCCGATCTTGTCCAGATGATGGCCGTGCGGCACGCCGTCCTGGCATGGAAATCCGCAGATACCGTCAAGCCGCCGCGCGCGGCCGCGCCCCGGCGCAGGAACCACAGGGCTGCCCATGATCCTCGCCCTCTACTGTCCGGACATCGCCCAGAATGCTGGCACCACCATCCGCACCGGGGCCTGCCTCGGCGTGCCGGTGCACATCATCGAGCCGGCGGGGTTTCCGGTGGGGGCGGCGGCCTTCCGCCGGGCCGGCATGGACTATCTCGACGCCGCCGAATTCGTGCGCCACGCGTCTTTCGCGGCCTTCGACGCCGCCCGCCGGAGGGAGGGCCGGCGCCTGGTGCTGTTCACCACGGCGGGCGAGACCCGCTACACCGACTTCGCCTTCGCCCCCACCGACGCTTTGCTGTTCGGCCGCGAATCGCAGGGCGTGCCGCCCGATGTGCACCAGCTGGCGGACGCGCGCGTGACCATTCCCCTGCGGCCCGGCCTGCGCTCGCTGAACGTGGCGGTGAGCGCCGCCATGGGGCTCGGCGAGGCGCTGCGCCAGACCGGCGGATTTCCCTCTCCCGGCGTGGCCCGCTAGAAGCGGCGCAGGAACAGGCAAGGAGGTCGCCCATGATCCCCCCATCGGATACTCCCGTCGGCGGCGGCCCGCAGGCTCTGGAGGCGCGCAAAGCCCGCGCCCGCGCCTGGTTCGAGGCGCTGCAGGACCGCATCCTCGCCGCCTTCGAGGCGCTGGAGGACGCGGCCGACCCCGCGCTCTATGCCGGCGCCCCCGGCCGCTTCGAGAAGCGGCCCTGGGATCGCACCGACCATTCCGGCGCGCCGGGCGGCGGCGGCACCATGGCGCTCATGCGCGGGCGCCTGTTCGAGAAGGTGGGGGTGCACACCTCCACCGTGTTCGGCGAATTCGCGCCCGAATTCCGCGGCCAGATCCCCGGCGCCGCCGAGGACCCGCGCTTCTGGGCCTCCGGCATCTCGCTGATCGCCCACATGGCGAACCCGCACGTTCCGGCGGTGCACATGAACACCCGCTTTGTCGTCACCACCAAGGCGTGGTTCGGCGGCGGGGCGGACCTGACCCCGACCCTGATGGCCCGCCGCACCCAGGAGGACCCGGACACGGTCGCCTTCCACCGGGCGATGGAAGAGGCCTGCGCCGGACATACGGTGGCGGACTATGCCCGCTTCAAGGCGTGGTGCGAGGACTATTTCTTCCTGAAGCACCGCGGCGAGGCGCGCGGCATCGGCGGCATCTTCTACGACTATCTCGACAGCGCAGCCGCCGGCACCGGCGGCTGGGAGGAGGACTTCGCCTTCACCCGGCAGGTGGGGGAAAGCTTCCTCGACATCTACCCGAAGATCGTGCGCGCCAATTTCGCCACCCCCTGGGGCGCGGCCGAGCGCGAGGAGCAGCTGATCCGCCGCGGACGCTACGTGGAGTTCAATCTGCTCTATGACCGCGGCACCATCTTCGGGCTGAAGACCGGGGGCAATGTGGACTCCATCCTCTCCTCCATGCCGCCGGTGGTGAAGTGGCCGTGACGGCGCGCTGTGATCGGGCCGTCACGAAGCCCGGCTAAGCCTCAGGCACCGCGCGAAGGATGCGCGATCCGGGGAGGAAGCCATGGCGTTTGGACCGGGTGACATCGTGCAGCTCAAATCCGGAAGCCCGGCTTTGACGGTGGTCGGCGTCGAAGGCGACGCGGTGAAGGTGTTCTGGTACGCTGACGAGGTGGGCGAGTTCCGCTCCCAGACCCTCCCCGCGGTGGCGGTCGAGCCGCTCGAACTCGACGATTTCGCGGATAGCGAGGACGACGACGACGACGAGGACGAGGACGAAGCGGACCGCAAGGACTGAGCGCCGCATCGCGCGGCCCGCACGCCCCTGCGGCACCGAAGTCCGAGCGATTTCAGCGCCCGAGCGCGCGCACGACCAAGGCCTGGATTTGGGTGGGATCATCGGGAAAATCCGCCCCGATCCAGGCGTCTTCGACCCGCGACAGCGCCGCGCCCAGGGCCCGGCCCTGGAGTCCCTGCGCCATCAGGTCGTCCGCCTTCACGGGCAGGCGGGGGGGCGTCCAGAGGCGCGCCGTCGCCACCGCCACCGCCGCATCGAACCCCCATCGCGCCTCGGCGAGCAGCGCCCGGTCGATCGCCGCCTCGGCGCCCGCCTCATAGACCAGCCGGCGGGCAGCCGCAGCATCGGCGGGGGCCGGGAAAGCGGCGGGAACAGGGCCGCGAGGCGGCCGGCTTCCGCATTGGAAAAGCCTCAGCTTTTCCCGCAG
>NZ_JBNFNU010000158.1:0-9072 GCF_057364445.1 Xanthobacter sp. BG11Y11_SDJG | reverse complement strand
TCGCTCAACGCCACCCTCGCCGCCACCCGCGAGGGCGACAGCGTGAGCGTGAGCGTGACAGCCGGCGCTGGAGGCGCTGCTCGCGGCGGCGCAGGCCGCCGCCGCCAAGTTTTCCGTCCCCGCCCCCAGCCTCGATGCGCTGCTCACCGTGAAGGGGATCGTCGAGGTCAGCGAGGTGAAGGAGAGCGAGGCGGAGATGCGCGCGCTCGCCGCCACCGCGCTCGCCGCCTTCGAGGAGGCGCTCTCGGCCCTGTGCGCCATGCGGGCGCGGGAGGGCGAGGCGCTGCGCGCCGTGCTCGCGGGCCGGCTCGATGCCATCGACGCCCTGGTGGCCGCCGCCGAGGCGCTGCCGGAGCGCGGCGTGGAGGCGGTGAAGGCGCGCCTCGCGGAGCAGGTGCGCGCCCTTCTGGAGGCGACGCCAGCGCTCGATCCGGACCGGCTCCACCAGGAAGCGATCCTCATCGCCACCCGCGCTGACGTGCGCGAGGAACTGGACCGCCTCGCCGCCCATGTGGCGCAGGCGCGCCATCTTCTGGCCGAAGGCGGGCCGGTGGGCCGCAAGCTCGACTTCCTGGCCCAGGAGTTCAACCGCGAGGCCAACACCTTGTGCTCGAAGTCGAGTTCCGTGGCGCTGACCCAGATCGGGCTTGACCTGAAGCTGCTGGTGGATCAGTTCCGCGAGCAGATCCAGAACGCCGAGTGAGCCGGCCGCTTATGTCCTCGTCCGCCCCCACCTCCCCCGCTGCGCCGCACGGCCGGTCGGGGCTTGCCCGGCGCGGGCTGATGCTCGTGCTCTCCTCGCCCTCGGGCGCGGGCAAGACCACGCTGTCCCGCAGGCTGCTGGCGAGCGACCCGCGCATCACCATGTCGGTCTCGGTGACGACGCGCCCGCCGCGCCCCGGCGAGGTGGAAGGGAAGGACTATTTCTTCGTCGACGCCCCACGTTTCGCGGCCATGCGCGAGGCCGGCGACCTGCTGGAGCACGCCACGGTGTTCGGCAATTTCTACGGCACGCCCCGCGCCCCCGTGGAGGCCGCGCTCGCCGAGGGCCGCGACGTGCTGTTCGACATCGACTGGCAGGGCGTGCGGCAACTGCGGGAAACCGCCGGTCAGGACATGGTCAAGGTCTTTATCCTGCCGCCGAGCGCGCAGGACCTGGAGAAGCGCCTGCGCTCGCGGGCCCAGGACAGCGACGAGGTTGTCCGCGGCCGGATGGCGGGGGCGGCGGTGGAAATCGAGCACTACGCGGAATACGACTACATCATCGTCAACGACGACGTGGAGGAGAGCCTCGCTCGGCTCACCGCCATCCTTCAGGCGGAGCGCCTGAAGATCGGGCGTCTCACGGGCCTTTCCGAGTTCGTGAAGGGCCTGCACGCGGCGCTGTGAGGTTGCCTCACAGATAGGGGTTTCGCGCCGGACGGCCAGCAAGGTCGATCCAGCGGCCCTGCGGCGAGGCGCTGTCCCGCACGCACATGCGGTCATGATCCGGATAGGTGATGGCATCGGCCGGCGCGCGCGTGCCGACCACGAGGCATCGGGCGGTGTCTCGGCCGCGATTTTCGAGGAAGTGGGCGATCGGGTCGCCGGCCCGGAATGTCGCTGCGGCGCCCGCACCGAGAGCAGTCGCCGTCCCATTCTCGACCACGGTCAGCTCGCCCGAAAGCACGTAGACCATTTCATGTCCGGCGCTGTGCCAGTGGGCGAGCGCGGTCCGCGCGCCGGGCGGCAGCTCGTGCACAAAGGCGCCGAACTGGGTCAGGCCGCCGGCCTCGCTGATCCAGAACTTGCGGCTTGCCCCGCACCGATCGTCGGCGCGGCTCTCCTCGACGATCATCCGGTCCGGTGTCACGACTGTCATGGGGCCGCCTTTCGCATCCGTGGCGCAAGCCCGGGGCGGCGGTGTGGGGTGCCGTCGGTCTCACGACCGCCAGAATGTTCGCTCATGCTTGGCCCCATGAACAGGTTCATGACCTTCTTCGGCGGCATCGCCGGCCTTGCGGTCGCTGCGGCGACGGCGGCCCTGATCTTCGTGCTGCTCGGCGGCCTTCTGATCGCCGGCGGCGTCATCCTCGCCGCCCTCATGGTGGGCGGCGGCATCTATGCGCTCGTCACCGGCCGCGCGCCGGGCCTGCGGCGGGGCGGCGGCGTCAGGGTGTACGAGTTCCGCTCCGGCGCCGGCCGCAGGACGGTTTCGGCGGCGGCTTTCCCCGCGGCTTCGAGGACGCCCCGCGCCCCGGCGAGATGATCGACGTCACCCCGCCCAAGGACCCGCGCAAGAGCTGAGTTCGGCACAGGGCTGGCCGCCGCGCGCGATGGCCATGGTTCTCTCCGTTCCGCAAGCGGTTAGTTTCGCGCCGCGCAGGAACGGATGGGGAGCAGCGCCGGGATGAATGCGAAGGACTATCTGGCGGTTATCGCCATCGCCGTCTTCCTGGCCATGGTCACGGTGACGCTGCACGCGGTGCTGCTCGCCGGCATCCGCCGGCGGCTCTTGCGGCGCATCCGCGGCAAGTCCTATGCCGACCACGTATTCCGCGAGGCGCTGGTGATCAGCGCCACGGTCATCAGCCTGTGCCTCGCCCATCTGGCCGAAATCATCATCTGGGCCGAGGCCTATGTCTGGCTCGGCGCGATTCCGAACCGGCCCGACGCCTTCTATTTCTCCATCTCCACCTACACCACCGTCGGCGCGGACGGGGTCGCCATCGATTCGCACTACCGCAGCCTTGCGGGCTTCGAATCGCTCATCGGGCCGATGATGGTGGCCTGGTCCACGGCCTTCCTGGTGGAGTTCGTCGCCCGCATGCGGGGCCGGACCGGGACGCCGGCCATTGAGGCCGGCTTCACCGCCGACGCGCTCCTCGCCGCCGTCGCCCTTCGGCTTGACCGAAGGGCCCATCCGACGGCGCTGAGCGCGACGCGGCGAGAGCCGGGTCGATCGCTGCGTCACACCGAAGTCGGATAATTCGGGCTCTCGCGGGTGATGATGACGTCGTGCACGTGGCTCTCGCGCAGGCCGGCGGAGGAGATGCGCACGAACTGCGCCTTCTCGCGGAATTCCTTGAGCGTGCTGCCGCCCACATAGCCCATGGCGGCTCTGAGGCCGCCGGCGAGCTGGTGCAGCACCGCGCCGACCGGGCCCTTGTAGGCCACCTGGCCCTCGATGCCCTCGGGCACGAGCTTCAGCGTGTCGCGCACCTCGGCCTGGAAGTAGCGGTCGGCCGAGCCGCGCGCCATGGCGCCCACCGAGCCCATGCCGCGATAGGCCTTGTAGGACCGGCCCTGATAGAGGAACACCTCGCCCGGGCTCTCGTCCGTGCCGGCGAGCAGCGAGCCCACCATGGCGGCGGAGGCGCCCGCCGCCAGCGCTTTGGCGAGGTCGCCGGAATACTTGATGCCGCCATCGGCGATCACCGGCGTGCCGGTGGCCGCCGCCGCCTCCACCGCGTCGAGCACGGCGGTGAGCTGGGGCACGCCGACGCCCGCGACGATGCGGGTGGTGCAGATGGAGCCGGGGCCGATGCCCACCTTCACCGCGTCCGCACCGGCGTCGATCAGCGCCTTCGCGCCGTCCACGGTGGCGATGTTGCCGGCCAGGATCTGGGTCTTGTTGGACAGGCGCTTGATGCGCTCCACCTGGTCCAGCACCTTGCGGGAATGGCCGTGGGCGGTGTCCACTACCACGAGGTCGACGCCGGCGTCGATGAGGCGCTCGGTGCGCTCGTAGCCGTCCTCGCCCACCGTGGTGGCAGCGGCGACGCGCAGGCGGCCCTGCTCGTCCTTGGCGGCGTCGGGATAGGCCACCGCCTTCTCGATATCCTTCACGGTGATGAGGCCGACGCAGCGGTCGTCCGCGTCCACCACCAGAAGCTTCTCGATGCGGTACTGGTGGAGCAGGCGCTTGGCCTCCTCCTGGTTCACCTGGCCCTCGCGCACGGTGATGAGCCGATCCTTGGTCATCAGCTCGGAAATCTTCTGGGACGGGTCGTGGCGAAGCGCACGTCGCGGTTTGTGAGGATGCCCACGAGGCGGCCGGCGCGCCCGCCGGCGCCGCGCTCCACCACCGGGATGCCGGAGATGGAATAATGCTTCATCAGCGTCAGGGCATGCGCCAGCGTCTCATCGGGATGGATGGTGACGGGGTTCACCACCATGCCGGATTCGTACTTCTTCACCTGCTTGACGTGCTCCGCCTGCACCTCGGGAGAGAGGTTGCGGTGGATCACTCCGATACCGCCAGCCTGGGCCATGGCGATGGCGAGGCGCGATTCGGTGACCGTATCCATGGCGGCGGAGAGGATCGGCAGGTTGAGGCTGATGGACTTCGTGAGCTGGGTGGCGATGCTCACCTGCCCCGGCATCACCTCGGAGGCGCCGGGCTTCAGCAGCACGTCGTCGAAGGTGAGCGCCTCACGGAAGACCGTGTGCGCGGGAACGACGAGGCCGTTGCCGGATGTAAGGGGGGCGGACATGGCCAACTCCTGGTGGCGGAACGCGGGCGCTCCGGGCGTCGGGGGATCGGAACGGATCGCCGCAACGCAGCCCGCTTCGAGTTGGCAGTGGCCGATACCATGAGTGGACGACGAATAGAAGACCCAGCTGCAGCGATACCACCGCCGGGCCGCCATGCGGCCTCCGCATGGCGGAGCGCGGCCCGCGCCCGTTCAGTAGGTGATGAGGATCACCGTATTTCCCGGGCCGTGGGACTGCACCAGCGCATAGAGCGTCGCCGCATTGCCCGGGTGAAGGCGGATGCAGCCGTGGGAGGCGGGCGATCCCAGCTGGCTGATGGCTGTGCTGCCGTGGATGGCGTAGCCGCCGCGGAAGAAGATCGAGTAGGGCATCGGCGAATTGTAGTATTTGCGCGAAAAGTACGAGCGGTACATGCGCTGCGGCCGGTAGGTTCCGGTCGGGGTCACGTAGCCGCGCCGCGCCGTGGAGACCGGCCAGGAATATGACGGAATGCCGTTCACGGTCACCGTCATGCGCTGCGACGAGAGATCGATGCGCGCCACGACCGCGGCTTCGGCCGCGCCGGCAAAGCCGCACAGCGCCAAGGCCAGGGCGGCGTGGCGGAACAGGCGAAGTATAGCGGCTCCGTGTCTCATGTGTTCCCCCTTCCACATGGTCAGAAATACTGGCCAATGGCGGGGCGGCGCAACCTGTGCGCTTTACCTCCGGCGATGCGAGCGGCGCGGGCGGGAGGGCTCCGCTCGGCTTGGCCTTTGCCGCGCTTGACTTCCCGGCCGAAACGCGCGCTTTCGAGCCAAACGCGGAAGGGAGATCAATCCATGGTGATGATGCTGCTCGGTCTCGCTTTGTTCGTTGGCACGCACGTGCTGACGAGCCTGAGGGGCCTGAGGTCGGACCTCATCGCCCGGCTGGGGGAAAGCGCCTACAAGGGCTTCTATTCGCTGCTGGCCGCCTCCGGGCTGCTGCTGACCGCCTATGGCTACGAACTGTGGCGCGCCGCCGGTCCGGCCCTGGTCTGGAACCCGCCTCATGCCCTGCGCCATCTCGCCATGCTGCTGCTGCTGCTCGCCACCATCGCCGCCGTGGCGGCCTACGTGCCGAGCCACATCCGCGCCGTGCTCAAGCATCCGCTGCTGGTGGCGGTGAAGACCTGGGCGCTGGCGCACCTTCTGGTGAACGGCGACGCCGCCTCCATGGTGCTGTTCGGCGTCCTGCTCGCCTGGGCGGTCTATGACCGCATCGCGCTGAAGAAGCGCGGGGCGCCGCTGCCCGTCGCGCCCAAGGGGTGGGGCGGGGATGCGCTGGCGGTGGGCTTGGGGCTGGTGCTCTACCTCGCTCTCGCCTACCTATTCCATCCGTACATTATCGGCGTGCCCGTGATGGGCTAGCCGCCGGCGCCCGCGAAGAAGGCGCGACACCCGCCAGGGGGCTCGCCACGAGACGCGAACACCCACGAGACGAGGAAGCCCATGTCCAGCCAGGCCGAAGCCCGCCGCATCACGGCGCCCCAGATCCAGGCCCGCAAGGGAGGCGATCCGATCGTCTCCCTGACCTCCTACCACGCCCATACGGCGCGCCTGCTCGACAATCACGTGGACGTGATCCTGGTGGGCGACAGCCTCGGCATGGTCATGCACGGCCTGGAGACCACGGTTCCGGTGACGGTGGAGATGATGATCGTGCACGGCCGCGCGGTGATGCGCGGCACGCAGCGCGCGCTGGTGGTCGTCGACCTGCCCTTCGGCAGCTACGAGGCGAGCCCCACCGAGGCGTTCCACACCGCCGCCCGCATCCTCAAGGAGACCGCGCGGCGCCGTGAGCTGGAGGGCGGCCGCCGCATGGCCGACACCGTCCGCTTCCTGGTGGATCGCGGCGTGCCGGTGATGGGCCATGTGGGCCTCACGCCCCAGGCCATCAACACGCTCGGCTCGTTCAAGGCCCGCGGCCGCGACGACGCCGAGGCCTCGCTCATCCTGGACGATGCCCGCGCCGTCGCCGAGGCGGGCGCCTTCTCCATCGTCGTGGAGGCGGTGGCCGAGCCGGTCGCCCGCCGCATCACCGCGGAAGTCGCCTGCCCCACCATCGGCATCGGCGGCTCGCCCGCCTGCGACGGCCAGATCCTGGTGCTGGAGGACATGCTCGGTCTCGGCGAGCGGGTGCCGAAGTTCGTCAAGAAGTACGCCAATCTCGGTCCCGACATCGAGAAGGCCGTGGCGACCTACGCGCAGGAGGTGCGCGCGCGCACCTTCCCCGGTCCGGAGCACGTCTACGGACCGCGCCTGGTCCAGAAGCCCGCCAAGGCTCCTGAGGTGGCGGCCGGAACCCGGGGGCGCCGCGGCGCCCCCGCAGCGGCGTGCGCCCTCGTCCTGTCGCTTTTGCTGCTCGGCCTCGCGCCGGCGCGGGCGGCGGAGGAGTGCTTCCTCGTCACCGATCTCGACACCGGCCGGTGCTGGCAAAGCAGGGCCTGTGCGCGACCCGCCACTCGCCTGCCTCCACCTTCAAGATCCCGCTCGCTTTGATGGGCTTCGACGCCGGGCTGCTGAAGAGTGCCGGCCAGCCGGTGCTCGATCCGCCGCCCGGCGCCGACACCTCCCGCGCGGTCACGCGCGGGCCGCAGACGCCGCAGAGCTGGATGCGCAATTCGGTGGTTTGGTACTCGCAGGTGCTGACCCGCGAATTGGGGATGGAGCGCATCCGGGGGTATCTGGAGAGCTTCGCCTACGGCACGCTGAACATCTCCGGCACGCCGGGCCGGGAGGAGCCGATCGCCCATTTCTGGCTCTCCTCGTCCCTGCGCATCTCGCCGCGCGAGCAGGTGGACTTCCTGCGCCGCATGCTGAAGGGCGAGCTGAAGGTCTCGGAGAAGGCGGTCACCGAGACCATGGCCCTGCTGGCGCAGGAGGAGCAGCCGGCCGGCTGGCTCCTCTTCGGCAAGACCGGCACCGGCTTCTCGCCCGGAGGGGACGGCCTGCCCGATCCCCAACGGCCGCTCGGCTGGTTCGTCGGCTTCGCCCAGAAAGGCGGGCGCACCGCGGTGTTCGCGCGCTTCATCTCGCTCGACCAGAAGAGCGAGGAGAGCCTCGGCCTCATGGCGCGGCGCCAGACCTTGGGCGCCCTCGCGGCGGTTCTCGCCGCCCAGAACTAGGAGCACGCGCGGGGCGCGCGACCCCGCAGGCCGGAATACGAGGAAACGCCACAACAAGAACAATGAGGGAGGCGGCCGTGAGCGAAGAAGCCGTCGCAGAACAAAAAAGGGCCGGGCCCCCCGGCATCGCCAGCCTGCCCGTCTCGGTGCCGCTGTCGGCGCTGGTCGCCGCCTTGGTGGGCGCCGGCGGGACGCTCGCCGTGCTGCTGTCGGCGGCCAAGACGCTCGGCGCCACGGAGGCCGAGACCGCGTCCTGGGTGTGCGGCGTGTTCCTCGGCGTCGCCGCCACCAGCGCCTATCTGTCGATCCGCTACCGCATGCCCATCGTCACCGCCTGGTCGACGCCGGGCGCCGCGGTGATCGCCGGCTTCGCCCAGGGCGTCACCATGCCCCAGGCGGTGGGCGCCTTCCTCCTCGTCGCCGTGCTGACGCTGGCCTGCGCCGCGGTGCGGCCGCTGGCGGGCCTGGTGGCCCGCCTGCCATCCGGCATCGCCGCCGGCATGCTGGCCGGGGTGCTGCTGCGCTTCGTCGCCGGCATCGCCGAGCAGGCGGTGGTAAGCCCGCTTCTGGTGCTGCCGCTGGTGGTGCTGTTCCTCGCGCTGCGTCCGTTCGCGCCGCAGCTGGCCGTGATCGCGGCCCTGGCGGCCGGCCTTCTGTTCGCGCTGGCGCTGGGGGCACCGCTGCCGGCGCTCGGCGACCTCTCCTTCTCGCGCCTGGTCCTGATCCCGCCGGAGTTCGATCTCGGCGTGCTGGTGAGCCTCGGCCTGCCGCTGTTCCTCATCACCATGGCGTCGCAGAACCTCACCGGCTTCGCGGTGCTGAAGGCCTACGGCTATCCGCCGCCGGCGCGCACCATCCTCGGCACCACCGGGCTCGCCTCGCTGCTGACGGCGCCATTCGGGTCCATCACCATCAACCTCGCCGCCATCGTCGCCGCCATCTGCACCAGCCCGGAGGCGGACCCCAACCCGGCGACGCGCTGGCGCACCGGGCCGTTCTACGCCTTCTTCTATCTGCTGCTGGCCCTGGCGGGCGCGTCCATGGTGGCGGTGTTCGCGGCGCTGCCGCCGGCGCTCATCGCCACCGTGGCGGGGCTCGCGCTGCTGTCGCCGCTGACCGGCGCGCTCGCCGCCGCCATGGTCGACGACAAAACATCGCCTCGCCGCGGTGGCGACCTTCGCCACCACGGGCTCCCGGCGCCTCGGCCTTCGGCCTCGGGGCGCCGGTGCTCGGCCTCGCCGCCGGGCTGGCGGTGGCCGGCTTCGCCCGTCTGCGGTCCTGAGGCTAGCGGCCGGAGCGCGAGCGCCGCACCCAACCTCCGGGCGCAGCAAAGTGCGCTTAGGCTTCCTATCGCCCCTTGCGCCGCATGGCGTCGGCGAGCGCGGCGCCCGGAACGCCCTTGCCCCGCCCCCGTCCCGCCAGCCTTGCCGCCGCCCCGGACCACGCCCGGA
>NZ_JBNFNU010000157.1:0-9095 GCF_057364445.1 Xanthobacter sp. BG11Y11_SDJG | reverse complement strand
CGGCGCCTCAGCCGCCCCCGCCTCGGGCGCGCTTCCGGGGGCGGCTCCGCCGGGGCCTCCGGGCGCTCCTCCTCGACGACAGGGAGTCCTCCGGCGGCGCGAGGTCGCGCACGCGGCGAAGGCGAGCACCGTAAGCGGCGTGCCGAGCAGCACGCCGAGCGGGCCGAAAACGGTGCCGAACACCACCACGGCGAACAGCGTCACCGCTGGCGGCAGGGACACCATGCGCTGCTGCAGCAGCGGGGTGATGAGGTTGCTCTCGGTCTGCTGCACCACCACGAACAGCGCCAGCACCCAGAGCGCCGAATCGAGGCCCAGGGTGAAGGCGATCAGCAGCGCCGGCGCCGCCGAGACCACCGGTCCCACCATGGGGATGAACTCCGCCAGCCCGGTGAACAGCGCCAAAGCCAGCGCCGAGGGCACGCCGAGAATGGCGAGGCCGATATAGGTGAGCACGCCCACCACCACCATGGCGATGAGCTGGGCCTTGAGGAAGTTGCGCAGGTCGAGCGCGACCGAATCGAGCCGCCGGCCCATCTGCGGCCGCCGCGCAGCCGGCCAGAAAGCGAGGAACATGCTGCGATAGGTCTTCGGATCCACCGCGAAGTAGAGCCCGCCCACCAGCACCAGGAAGGCGCCGAGCACCGCCTGGAAGAAGTTGCTGGTCAAACCCTGCACCAGAGAGAGGATGGTATCGCTGGACGGGGCCGCTGCCTCGGCACGCTTGAGGAGATCATCCCCGAGACCTTCCAGATGGAAGCGCTGCTCGAAGGCGGTCCACGCCGCCGGCAGGGACTGCACCAGTTCCAGCACCTGGCTGCGGATGGTGGAGCCGAACAGATAGAGGATCACGCCGGTGCCGCCGAACACCAGCAACGCCACCGGGAACACGGCATAGCGCTCAGGACAGCGTGTGTAGCGGGCGAAGGGCTCCGCGAGCGCATGCAGCGCCAAGGCAAGCAGCACCGCCGCGAACACCAGCAGGATCACGTCCACCGCCAGCCAGGCGAGATAGAGCGCGCCCAGCACCACGCCGGCGAGCGCAATTCGCCGAGTCAGCCTTGTTTCGGACCGCATGGAAGGACCCTTTTCCGCATCGAGGCTGTCAGGAACGCGCGCGCCCCCCGCACGGGTCCCTGCCGCGTGCGAAGATCCGGTCACGTCTCTAGCGACAAAGGCGGCAGGTGTCATCGGCCGCCCACGGGCGGCTGCGGCCCCGAGTCGCGCGCGCCGGGGCGGGTCAGGTCTGGCCGCGCCGGCGCTCCTCCTCCACCAGCTCCTTCTTGGAGAGCTTGCCCACCAGCGTCTCGGGAGGCTTTCGCGGATCTCGACCGCCTTCGGCATCTCGATCTTGGAGATCTGGTGCGACAGGAAGCCGAGAATCTCGTCCGGTGTTGCGCTCTCGCCCTCCCTCAGGGTGACGAAGGCCTTGGGCGCCTGGCCGCGATAGGGATCGTCGATGCCGATCGCCATCGCCTCCGACACCGCCGGGTGCAGATAGAGCGCCTCCTCGATCACGCGGGGATAGACGTTGTAGCCGCCGCACAGGATCACGTCCTTGATGCGGTCCACAAGGAACAGGTAGCCGTCGGCGTCGAGATAGCCCACGTCGCCGGTGCGCAGCGCGCCGTCGATGAAGGCGCTGGCGGTCTCGTCCGGCCGCTCGTAATAGCCGGCCATCACCTGCGGCCCGCGCACGCACACCTCGCCCTTCTCGCCGGCGGCATGAGGCGGGTGGGATCGGCGAGGTCGCGGATCTCGATCACGGTCTGCGGCAGAGCGGTGCCGACCGAGCCGTCCTTGACGAGGCCGAGCGGCGGGTTGGCGCTCACCACCGGCGAGGTCTCCGACAGGCCGTAGCCCTCCACCAGCTTGCAGCCGGAAAGGTGCTCGAACGCAGCGCGCACCTCCTTCGGCAGCGGCGCGCGCCGGAGATGCACAAGGTGAGCGAGGACAAATCGCGTTTCTCGATGCCGCGATGGGCGTTGATGGCGGCGTAGATGGTGGGCACGCCCGGGAACATGGTGGGCTTCCGCCGCTCGATGTCGTCGAGAACGTCGGCGAGGTTGAAGCGCGGCACGAGGATGATCTCCGCGCCGAGGCAGATGGGAATCACCATCACCGTCTGCATGGCGAAGACGTGGAACAGCGGCAGCACGCCGAGCACGCGGGTGACGCCGATCCGCTCGCATTCGGCATGCATCATCACCTGATGCGCATTGGCGGAGACGTTGGCGTGGGTGAGCATGGCGCCCTTCGGCACGCCTGTGGTGCCGCCGGTATATTGCAGCACCGCCACGTCGGTCTTGGGATCGATCTCCACCGGGGACGGCCGGTCGCCGTGCTTCAGAAGCTCGCGGAAGTGGAGGTGGACGCCGTCGCCCGCATCGTAGCGGGCCTGCTCCTTGCGTTTGAAGAGCGTGAACAGCAGGCCCTTGGGAAACGGCAGCACGCCCGCGAGCGGACAGACGACGATGGACTTCAGCCCCGCCTCCGCCGCCACGGCGGCGACGCGCGAATGAATGAGGTGGAGGTCCGGCACCACCATCATGGTGGTTCCCGAATCGCGGATCTGGTGCCGCAGTTCCCGCTCCACATAAAGCGGGCTGTAATTCACCACCGTGCCGCCCGCTTTCATGACGGCGAAGAAGAAGATCACCGAATAGGGGGTGTTGGGCAAACAGAGCCCGACCTTGGTGCCCTTGCCCACGCCCTTGGCCTGGAGGCCGGCGGCGACCTTGTCCACCAGCGCGCCCAGATCGGCATAGCTCCATTTGCGGCCGAGAAAGCTCAAAGCCGGCTTGGCGCCGTGGCGGGCGACGCTCGCGGCCAGGAGATCCGGCACCGTGGAGACCGGCACCGTGGGGCCCGGCGCCGTGGGGGCGGCCGGCGCCTGATCCGTGCCCGATTGCATGGCCGTTCTCCCTGCTCGCGCGGCGTCTTCGGCGCGGCCCGCGCCAGGCGCGGATCGTTCCGGTGTGGCCGGGTCGATTCCCATTGCAGCTTAAAGCCCTATCCCGGCCGATGGCACCGCAATCTGCGGTGCGGCGGAGCGGGCGGCGGGCGGCGAAGCGGCCCGCCGGTACACGGCGGGCCGGGCGGCGCCTCTATTTGGTATAGAGCGGCGCGGCGGCCACCGGGCTGTCGAACTTGTACCGCAGCGCCAGCGAGATGATGTCGACATAGCCGTCGTTCACGCTGCCCACCAGCGACCCGCGCAGCGCATTGGCCGGATCGGTGGGGAACAAGGCGATCGGGGCATCCTCGCCGAAGATGTGCGTATAGGCGACATCGAGCGCCAGCTTCTCGGTCACGGCATAGGTGAAGCCGGCCGAAAGCCACAGGCGGTTGGTGTCGGGCAGGCGCGGCGAGCGCGTCTCGTCCGGCACCGGGGTCAGCTCGTAGGCGAGGCCGGCGCGCAGCGCGAGCTTCGGATCCCACTGGTATTCGATGCCGCCCGAAAAGAACCAGCCATCCTTCCACTGGAGGTTCAGGACGCTTTCCGGCGAGGCGATGCTTTCGACCTTCAGCTCCTGCACCGTGGACCAATTGGTCCATTCCACGGTGCCGAGCACGGTGAAGTTGGGCGTGAGCTTGGAACGCAGCGACAAGGTCGCCTGGTCCGGCAGGGTCAGGCCGGCCTGCGCCGGCAGCTTGGCGACCGGGTTGTTGAGGATCAGCGGCGTGATGGTGCCGTTCAGCCCCTGGTCGATCTGCGAGCGATAGCCGAGGCCGATCGTGGTGCCGGGCGCGAGCGTCAGCAGGGCGCCGAGATTGATGCCGTAGCCGATGGAATCGCCGTCCACCTGCGCGGCGCCGAAGGTGAGCGGAGCGGCGCTGAGAATCTGCGCGTTGGACAGCCGCGCGTCGATGTAATTGACGTTGAAGCCGCCGCCGATGGTGAGCCACTCATTCACCTTGTAGGCGATGGAGCCCTGGATGTTCATGTCGAAGATGCGGCTGTAGCAGCCGTAATAGCGGCCGGACCAGTTGCAGGGCGCGTCGGTGATGAGGCCGAACGGCGCGTTGATCGCGAGGCCCACCGCGATGCGGTCCCAGGCATAGGTGATGTAGGTGGCGGGCACCGCCGCATCGTCGACGATGTCGCCGACGCCCACATTGCCGAGATTGTTGCCGAACAGCGGACCGGTGGCGCTGTACACGTCGACGGAGGCGTGCGGCGCGATCCAGGTGACGTTGGCTTCCATGTTGAGGCCGGGCGAGAAGCTGAGCGCCGCCGGGTTCCAGAACATTGAGGCAAGGCCATCGCCGCCGGCCGCGGCACCGGCGAACGAATAGCCCTGGTAATAGGCGCTCTGCTCCCTGAGGCCGAAGCCGCCGGCCGCGGCGCCCGTCGCTCCGGCAATGGCCAGGACGGGCACAGCCAGAACCGGAAGGGCCATCAGCGTCGCGCGGGTCGCGAGCGGACGGCGCAGGCATGAGAGATGTGTGGCCATGGGTCCCCCTGTCAGGTGCGTTCCTCAGGGCCCGGCGCGCTGCGGCGCACATTAGGTTTTACGGTGCCCTATACGTCACCCAGCATGCCTTAACGCACATCCGCGTCAACACCGTTGGTGTCGCCCTCGCAAGTCGTCCGCCGGGATTTGCGGCGCTGTGGCGGGAAAGCCACATTTCGCAGCGTCCGTTCGCACCTCCCGGCCCTCCACGCGCCGCGCCACCCGCCGAACCGAAGCGCCGAATCGCCCGCTCCGGCGCATTTTACCGGGAGCGGGACGCCGCAGCGGCCCCTCCCGAAGCCCTGAACGCGCGCCCTCTTGCGCCCAAGGTCAAAGCATGTATCTTCAGTGCCGATAGATGACGTATAGGTGAACACGTGGCATCCACAGGCAAGCGCCTCCCCGGCTCCTCGCTGACCGACACCTTCTTCACCGTCACCGAGTTGGCGCGGGACCTCGCGATCACCCCGCGGACCGTCCGATTCTACGAGGACAAGGGCCTCATCACGCCGCGCCGTGCCGGCACCATGCGTGTCTACACCAAGCGCGACCGGGCGCGGATGGTGCTGATCCTGCGCGGCAAGCGGCTTGGCTTCTCGCTGCGCGAGATCAAGGAATATCTCGACCTCTACGACATCGACCCGTCCCAGACCGAGCAGATCCGCATGCTGCTCAAGAAGGTGCAGACGCGCCTCGAAATGCTGGAGGACCAGCGCCTCGCGCTTGAGGAGACCATCCTCGAACTCAAGGACATCGAGGAGCAGACCCTCGGCGCGCTGGAGCGCGAGACGGCCCAGAAGAAGGCCGCCGGCTGATCCGCGGCGCGCACCGCGGCAGAAGACATAAGCAAAGATCAGGCAGGAGAGCCCCATGAGCGCCCCCATGCAGAACGTCGTGATCGCGGGCTATTCCCGCTCGCCTTTTACGCTCGCCAAGAAGGGCGATCTCGCCCGCATGCGGCCCGATGATCTCGCCGCCCAGGTGGTGGCGGCGCTGCTCGCCCGCACCAAGGTGAAGGCGGAGGAGATCGAGGACCTGATCGTCGGCTGCGCCTTCCCGGAGGCCGAGCAGGGCTTCAACATCGCCCGCCTCATCGGCATGATCGCCGGCCTGCCGGAGAGCGTGGCCGGCGTCACCGTGAACCGCTTCTGCGGCTCCTCCATGCAGTCGGTCCACATGGCCGCCGGCCAGATCCAGCTGGGGGCGGGCGAAGCCTTCGTGTGCGCCGGCATCGAGAGCATGAGCCGCGTGCCCATGACGGGCTTCAACCCGATGCCCAATCCGGCGCTCTACAAGGCGATGCCGCAGGCCTATATGAGCATGGGCGAGACGGCGGAGAACGTCGCCCGCAATGGCAGATCACCCGCGCCGACCAGGACGCCTTCGCGCTGAAGAGCCACCAGAAGGCGGCGAAGGCCGAGGCGGAGGGCCACTTCAAGGCCGAGATCGTGCCGGTCAAGGCCAACGGAAAGACCATCGAGATCGACGGCTGCATCCGCCGCGACGCCTCTGCCGAGGCGCTGGCGGGCCTGAAGCCTGCCTTCGACGAGCACGGCACGGTCACCGCCGGCACCGCCTCCCCGGTGACGGACGGCGCGTCCGCGGTGCTGGTGTGCACCGAGGCCTATGCCGAACGGAACGGCCTTGAGCCCCTCGCCCGCCTGAAGAGCGTGGCGGTCGCCGGCTGCGCGCCGGAGATCATGGGCATCGGCCCGGTGGCGGCGACCAAGAAGGCGCTCGGCCGCGCCGGCATCGACATCGGCGCCATCGACGTGGTGGAGCTGAACGAGGCCTTCGCCTCCCAGGCGCTGGCCTGCCAGCGGGAGTTGGGCATCCGCGACGAGACCCTGAATCTGGATGGCGGCGCCATCGCGCTCGGCCATCCGCTCGGCGCCACCGGCGCGCGCATCGTCGGCAAGGCGGCGAGCCTGCTGAAGCGCGAGGGCGGCAAATATGCCCTCGCCACCCAGTGCATCGGCGGCGGCCAGGGCATCGCCACCGTCCTTGAGCGCGTCTGAGGGAGGCGCGTCATGGCTGCGGAAATCAAGAAGGTCGCCGTCATCGGCGCCGGCGTCATGGGCGCCGGCATCGCCGCCCATGTGGCCAATGCCGGGGTCGAGGTGCTGCTCCTCGACATCGTCCCGGAGGGCGCCGCGAACCGCAACGTCATCGCCGAAGGGGCGGTGGAGAAGCTGCTGAAGGCCGATCCCGCGCCCTTCATGTCCAAGGCCGCGGCGAAGCTGGTGAAGACCGGCAACATCGAGGACAACCTCGCCGACATCGCCGATTGCGACCTCGTCATCGAGGCCATTATCGAGCGGCTCGACCTCAAGCAGGCGCTCTATGCGAAGATCGAGGCGGCGCGCCGGCCGGGCGCGGCGGTGTCGTCCAACACCTCGACCATTCCGCTGGCGGACCTCACGGCGGGGCTGCCGGAGAGCTTCCGCCGCGACTTCCTCATCACCCACTTCTTCAACCCACCGCGCTACATGCGGCTGCTGGAGATCGTCGCCGGGCCTGAGACCAACCCGGACACGGTGGCGGCCGTCGCCCGCTTCGCCGACGTGAAGCTCGGCAAGACGGTGGTGCGGTGCAAGGACACCCCCGGCTTCATTGCCAACCGGCTCGGCACCTACTGGCTGCAGCTTGCGGTCGGCGAGGCCTTCGCGCTGGGCATGACGGTGGAAAATGCGGATGCGGTGATGGGCCGGCCCTTCGGCTTTCCGAAGACCGGCGTGTTCGGCCTCATCGACCTCGTGGGCCTCGATCTGATGCCCCATGTCCAGGGCTCGCTGAAGCGGGCGCTGCCGGCGACGGACCCGTTCCACGCGACGCTCCGCGACGAGCCTTTGATCGAGAAGATGATCTCGACCGGCTATACCGGCCGCAAGGGCAAGGGCGGCTTCTACCGCCTCAACCGGGAGGGCGGGCAGAAGCTGAAGGAAGCCATCGACCTTTCGACCGGCGACTACCGCCCGCAGGCCAAGGCGCAGGTGGCGGAGCTGGAGGATGGCGGCGGCAAGGATCTCCTCGCTTTGCTCTCCTCGGACGGCGAAGGCGGGCGCTATGCCCGCGCGGTCATGGTGCGCACGCTGGCCTATGCCGCGCGCCTCGTTCCCGAGGCGGCGGACGACATCGTTGCCATCGATGACGCCATGCGCCTCGGCTATAATTGGAAATGGGGTCCGTTCGAGCTGATCGACAGGATCGGCGCGGCCCGTCTCATCGACCTGCTCAAGGCGGACGGGGAAGAGGTGCCCCCGCTCCTGGCGCTTGCCGCAGACAAGCCCTTCTACCGGGTGGCGGACGGCAGGCGGCAGTTCCTCACCCTCGACGGCACCTATCGCGACATTGTGCGGCCTGAGGGCGTGCTGCTGCTGGAGGACATCAAGCTCAGATCCGAGCCGGTGGCCAAGAACGGCTCGGCGTCCCTGTGGGACATCGGCGACGGCGTGCTGTGCCTCGAATTCACCTCCAAGGGCAATTCGCTGGACGAGGGCATCATCACGCTCCTCGGCAAGGCGCTGAAGCTCACGAAGGACAAGCACAAGGCGCTCGTGATCTATAACGAGGGCTCGAACTTCTCGGTGGGGGCGAACCTGGGCCTTGCTCTGTTCGCCTGCAATATCGGCGCGTTCGGCGAGGTGGAGAAGCTGGTCGCCACCGGCCAGAAGACCTACCAGGACATGAAATACGCCCCCTTCCCCGTGGTGGCGGCGCCCTCCGGCATGGCGCTGGGCGGCGGGTGCGAGATCCTGCTCCACGCCAGCGCCGTTCAGGCCCATGCGGAGAGCTATATCGGCCTGGTCGAATGCGGCGTCGGCGTGCTGCCCGCCTGGGGCGGCTGCACCGCCATGCTGGAGCGCTGGGCGGCCGACCCGAAATTCCCGAAGGGACCCATGCCGGCCCCCTCGAAGGTGTTCGAGACGGTCTCCACCGCCACCGTCGCCAAGTCCGCCGCCGAGGCGAAGGAGCTGAAGTTCCTGCGCGAGAGCGACGGCATCACCATGAACCGCGACCGGCTCCTGGCCGACGCCAAGGCCAAGGCCCTCGCCATGGCGGATGGCTACCAGCCGCCGAAGCCGGTGGAATTCTTCCTGCCCGGTCCCTCGGGCAAGGCGGCCATGGACATGGCGGTGGAGGGCTTCGCCAAGCGCGGCATGGCGACGACGCACGACAAGGTGGTCTCCGCGGCCCTCGCCGAGGTGCTCACCGGAGGCGACGCGGACCACATTGCCCCGGTCAGCGCCGCGCGGGTGCTGGAGCTGGAGCGGGAAGGCTTCATGAAGCTCATCCGCACCCCCGCCACCTTGGACCGCATCGAGCACGTGCTGGAGACCGGCCGGCCGCTGAGGAACTGATCGCCCGCCGTCGCCCTCCGGCTAGACCGGCCGGTGACGAAGGAGCGACCGAGACATTGCACCGTCATGCCCCGGCTCGTCCGGGGCATCCACCCCTCCGCCGGGACGAACGGATGGGTGGACCCTCCGGACAAGCCGGAGGGTGACGGCAGCGGGTGCGGAGAACGGCAACGGCCTTCCCGCCCCGAGAGACCGCTATTCCCTCTCCCCTTGCGGGAGAGGGCCAGGGTCGAGGGGTGAATGGCCGCGGTTCTTCGGCCTTTGTGTCCGACCCCGG
>NZ_JBNFNU010000156.1:0-9125 GCF_057364445.1 Xanthobacter sp. BG11Y11_SDJG | reverse complement strand
CGGAGGCGGTGCTCGCCGCCTGCGACTTCGAGCTGGCGGACGGCGCCGCACGCCGGCTCGGACCGCAGGCGCGCGCCGGCTGGAGCGAGCGGGTGGAGGCGCTGGGAACCCAAGGACTGCGGGTCATCGCCTGCGCCGTGCGCACCGACGCCTGGGCCGATGCCGCGCCCTATGAGGGCCTCACCCTCATCGGTCTCGTGGGGCTGGAGGACCCGCCGCGGCCGGATGTGCCCGCCGCCATCGCCGACTGCCGGCGCGCAGGCATCCGCGTCGTCATGGTCACCGGCGACCATGCGGTGACGGCCCGCGCCATCGCCCGTCAGGTGGGGCTGGCGCCGGACGGTGCGGACATCGCCGTCGCCGAGGGCGGGCGGTGGGCGAGCTCGTGCGCGGGGGCGCGGTCTCGCGGGTGGACGTGTTCGCCCGCGTCAGCCCATCCGAGAAGCTCGATCTGGTGCGCGCCTGGCAGAAAGCGGGCGCCGTGGTGGCCATGACCGGCGACGGGGTGAACGACGCCCCAGCCCTGAAGCAGGCGGACATCGGCGTCGCCATGGGCCAGCGCGGCACCGACGTGGCGCGCGAGGCCGCCGCCATGATCCTGATGGACGATGCCTTCCCCACCATCGTCAAGGCGATCCGCGAGGGGCGGGTGATCTTCGCCAACATCCGCCGGCTGGTGGCCTTCCTTTTGGCCTGCAACCTCAGCGAGGTGCTGGTGGTGGGCATCGCCGTGCTCTCCACCCTGCCGTTGCCGATCCTGCCGCTGCAGATCCTCTATCTCAACCTCGTCACCGACGTGTTCCCCGCCTTCGCGCTCGCCTTGGGCGAAGGCGACCGGCATGTGCTGGAGCGCGCGCCGCGCGATCCCAAGGAGCCGCTCCTCGGCCGGAGGCAGTGGCGTGGCATCGTCCTGCATGCGGGGGCGATCACGCTCGCGACCTTTTCCGCCCTCGGCTATGCCGTGTGGGGCCTTCGCCTCGACGGGGCAGGGATCGTCACGGTGAGCTTCCTCACGCTCGCATTCGCCCAGCTCTGGCACGTCTTCAACATGCGCCAGGCGGACGCAGGCCTGGTGCGCAACGAGATCACTGCCAATGGCTGGGTCTGGGGCGCGCTGGCGTTGTGCACCGGCCTGCTGGCGATCCCACCTTACGTGCCGCCCCTCGCCGGCGTGCTGCAACTCGTGCCGCCGGACGCGGCCATGTGGATCGCCATCCTCGGCTTCAGCCTGCTGCCGCTCGCCCTCGGCGAGGCCGGCCGCGCCCTGACCGCCCTCGGACAAGCGTCAAACGACGCTCAGAAGTGATAGCCGATGCTGAACATGGGGCCGTGCAGGGTGGTGTTGTAACGGAAGTTCTGGCGCGGCCCGGTGATGGATTCGTAGTCGGTATAGAGCGCCCGGTAGCCGATGGCGGTGGACCAGGACTTGTTCCAATTGTAGCCCACCGCGACGAAGCCCTGGGAGGTCAGCTTCGAGCCGAGGCCGAAGCCGCCCACGTCCGCGATGGCGTTGAGGAACCAGCGCTCGTTGAACTGATACTGGAGCATCAGGCCGAACACCGGGTCCAGCCAGTCCTTCACGTCCGAGGACGACAGGCCGAACGGCAGGCCCGCGGGCGTGAGCGTGGTGTCGACGCTCAGGCGCTGATAGCGGAAGCCGGCGGTGGCGCTGAGGTCGAAATTGTCCGGCCCCACGGGCAGCCGGTAGCCGGCAATGCCCTGCATCACCAGCAGGCGCTGGCTGAAGTCCAGCTGCGGCCCGGCGAAGCCGACCGTCTTGTCGGCGGACAGCTTCGACCAGAACACGTCGGCGAGCAGGGTCCAGTCGCCGTTCTTGGCGAGAAAGTCGCCCATGATCGCGCCGTCGAGGTGGCCGAGGATGTCGCCGAAGCTCACATTGACCGGAATCGACGGCAGATTGCGCGCGCCGATGTCGCCGGTGAGGCTGGTGGCCCAGCCGTACAAGGTGGCCTGGAACTCCCAGCCGGACGCGGGCGCGGCCGGCGCGGCCGGCGTCGTCAGGTCGGCGGCGCGGACCGGCGGGACAACCGCCATGGCGGCGAGGAGCGCCGCGGCGAGACGTGCCGACCTCGGTGAACCCAGACCCAGACCCAGACCCATGACACGCCCCCGCCCGCACCTTTGTGCGCCGGGGAATCTTAGGCGAATTTCCATGCGGCGACAGGGGGCTGGACGGCCCCGCTTGCGCCAGCGCGCGCTGCATGGCGCCGACGCAACACCTTGGGCGCCTGCGGCTAAAGTCTTTATGTGTCATAGACTTGCGCCTAGGTACCCCACCGCCCGCCGGTCGCGCCGAGCGGTTCCGCAGCGGGACACCGGCATTCTGGCCGCAAAGATCAAGCCGCCGCGGCTCTCCCGGATGCCGTCCGCCTCAGCCGGCGCGCCGGAGCCACAGGCTCATCAGCTCGGCCCGGCTGCGG
This sequence comes from Xanthobacter sp. BG11Y11_SDJG, assembly GCF_057364445.1. Classification (NCBI taxonomy): domain Bacteria; kingdom Pseudomonadati; phylum Pseudomonadota; class Alphaproteobacteria; order Hyphomicrobiales; family Xanthobacteraceae; genus Xanthobacter; species Xanthobacter sp. BG11Y11_SDJG. The sequence goes on along the minus strand of NZ_JBNFNU010000156.1, from coordinate 6,684 downwards.
ACGCCGAACTTGCGGAAGATGCTGGTGACGTGCTGGTGCGCGGTGGAGGTGGCGATCTCCGCCTGCCGGGCGATTTCCTTTTCCGATGCCTTGGTGAGCAGAAGTTGCAGCACCCGCCGCTCGGCCGGCGTCAGTGGCGCCGAGGCCGCGAGCAGTCCGGAGCCCATCATCAGATGGCGGTGGAACCACTTGATGCCCCGCAGGGCGTAGCCGAGGAGCGCGATCGCGTCGGGCGAAAACGGCCGGTCGGCATAAAAGCCGAAATGGGATTCGCAGTCCTGGTTCAGCGGGAAGGCGACAAAGACCGCGTCCCGCGTGCCCACGGCTTCGTAGTGGCGCCGGTAGAAGGCGGTCTCGAACCAGTCCGCCGGCAGATCGCGCCGGAAGGCATAGGTGCGGAAGGCGCCCACATCCCGCATTGGCAAGAGGAAGGACGGGTCGATCTCACGCCGTTCCCACTCCTTCAGGATCTCCTTGAAGTGGCCCTCGTCCTCATGGGGGGCCACTGGCTTCAGCGCCTGAACCGCGGCGACGCGCCAGCCCCGGAGCGGATCGCCCTCCGCCGCGCCCCCGACCCGGACCGCTCCGGCCCAGGTGGCGTTCCAGGCGCCCGTGGCCGCGCACAGCACGTCCATCAGATGCGCCGCGGCCGGCTCGCACTGCCCGGCCTCGAATTCCGAAAGGTCATCCCAGAGCGCGAACACACGCGCCTGCACGTCTGCGATCATTGCCATGACTCAAAGCCGGCGCGCCGCGGCGCGCTCCGATCCCGCGCAACAGCCTGTAGTCAAGGTGAAGCTCGCGCGCAACCGGCCGGCGCCGCGGCTCAGTCGCGGAAATAGTCCGGCCAGCGTGCCCGCAGGTCGGCGGTGAAGGCGAGCGACTTCGACAGGTGGGCGCGTAGCGCCTCCTGCGCCTCCACCACGTCGCCGGAAGCGATGCCGGCGACATGGCACGGTGGTCGGCGATCACCTGCGCCGCCTTGCCGGGCATGGGCAGATGCAGGCGGCGGATGCGATCGATATGGCCGGAATAGCGGCGCACCATCGCATGCAGGCCGGCAATATCCGCGGTCTCGAAGAACACGCGGTGGAATTCGCGGTCGGCCGTCTCGAAGCCCGGGAGATCGCCGCGGCCGAGCAGCGTCGCCTGCACCTCGATCACGGTCTCCAGGCGCGCCACCACGGCGGCGCGGTCTACAGAGAGGGTGATGGTGCGCACCGCCTCCTGCTCCAGCGAGCGGCGCAGGAACTGGGCCTGGCGCGCCAGCTTCAGGTCGATGGGGCTGACGATGGTGGCGTGCTGGGGGAAGATCTCCACCAGCCCCTCCTCCTGCAGCCGCATCAGCGCGTCGCGCACCGGGGTGGAGGAGAAGCCGAACAGCTCCTGAAGCTCGGCCCGCGAGATCAGGGTGCCCGGCGGCAGCTCCAGCGCGATGATGCGTTCGCGCAGATAGTCGAACACCTGCGGCGCCGCATGACGGGACGGATCGCGGGGCGGCCTTGCGGAGGAGAGCAGGGAGTCCATGGCGCTGAGCATAGCCCAGTTCGTGTTTGACTTCACTAATGCATTAGCGTTTTAATCCACCAGCCGGACCCGCAGAACGAGAGCCTAAGGCCGTGGACGCGACCGGCGCCGCCCGCAAGGGCTGGGGGGAGCCGCAGCGCCACGCCAATCTGAGGCCGCGTCTCCGCCCTCATCGCGTCCAAGCGACAGGAGGAAACATGTCCCGCTTGAAGATCATCCCGCTCGCGCTCGCCGCGGCGTTCGCGTGCGCGCCGGTCGCTCCGCCCAGACCGTTTCCCGATCGGCCGATCACGGTGGTGGTGCCGTTCCCGCCCGGCGGCGCCTCCGACAGCACCGCCCGCTTCATCCAGCCGAAGATGCAGGAGAAGCTCGGCCAGACCGTGGTGATCGACAACCGTCCCGGCGCGAACGGCGCCAACGGCGCGAGCCACGTGAAGGGCCAGGCGCCGGACGGCTACACCCTGCTGGTGGGCTCCATCGGCGTGTTCGCCATCAACCCGGCGCTCAACCCCAATCTCAGCTACCAGCCGGGCAAGGACCTCGACCTCCTCACGGTCGCGGTGCGTACCCCCAATGTGCTGGTGGCCAATCCCGATTTCCCGGTGAACTCGGTCAAGGAACTGGTCGACCATCTCAAGAAGAACCCGGAGAAGGTGACGTTCGCCTCCTCCGGCGTCGGCTCCTCGGACCACCTGACGGCGGCCCTGTTCTGGCAGAAGACCGGCACCAGCGGCGTCCACGTGCCCTACAAGGGCGGCGGACCGGCGATCGCCGATCTGATCGCCGGCCACGCCAACGTGTCGTTCCAGAATCTCGGCGCGGTGGCGAACCAGATCAAGGCCGGCAAGCTGAAGGCGCTGGCGGTCACGGCGAACGAGCGCAATGCGGTGCTGCCCGACGTGCCCACCATGAAGGAGGCCGGCGTCGACGGCATCGACGTCTATTCCTGGCAGGCGGCCGCCGCCCCCAAGGGACTGCCGGCCCCGGTGAAGGCCAAGCTCTACGAGGCGCTGAAGGCGAGCCTCAACGACCCCGAGGTGAAGGCCAAGTTCAACGGCCTCGGCTTCGATGTGGTGGCCATCACGCCCGAGGAATTCGTCGTCTTCCGCAATGGCGAGGAACAGCGCTGGCGCGAGGTGGTGAAGACCGGAAAGATCGAGACCAACTGACGATGAGTCGCCGGGCCTCCCGTCGAGGCCCGGCCGTTCCCGAGGACAATTTCATGACGCCCCCCAAGAGCCCCGACGCGCTGCGCAGCGCCCGCTGGTTCGCCGATGACGACCTGCGCAGCTTCGGCCATCGCTCGCGGCTGCGGCAGATGGGCTACGCGCCCGAGGACTGGGCCGGCAAGCCGGTGATCGCCATCCTCAACACCTGGTCGGATTTCAATTCCTGCCACGCCCACTTCAAGGACCGCGTGGCGGACATCAAGCGCGGCGTGTTCCAGGCCGGCGGCTTCCCGCTGGAGATCCCGGTGCACTCCGTGTCCGAGACCTTCCTCAAGCCCACCTCCATGCTCTACCGCAACATGCTGGCCATGGAGGTGGAGGAGGTGATCCGCGCCCACCCGGTGGACGGGGCGGTGCTGATGGGCGGCTGCGACAAGTCCACCCCCGCGCTCCTGATGGGCGCCACCAGCGCCGGCGTGCCGGCCATCTACGTGCCGGCCGGGCCGATGCTGCGCGGCAACTGGAACGGCAAGATGCTGGGCTCCGGCTCGGATGCCTGGAAGTTCTGGGACGAGCGGCGCGCCGGCAACATCGACCAGGAGGCCTGGAACGAGATCGAGGGCGGCATCGCCCGCTCCTACGGCCACTGCATGACCATGGGCACCGCCAGCACCATGACCGCCATCGCCGAGGCGATCGGCATGACGCTGCCCGGCGCCTCTTCCATCCCCGCCGCCGATGCCAGCCACATGCGCATGTGCGCGGCCTCCGGCCGGCGCATCGTCGACATGGTGTGGGAGGACCTCGTGCCGGCCCGCATCCAGACCCGTCCGGCGTTCTTGAACGCCATCACGGTGGCCATGGCCATGGGCTGCTCCACCAACGCCATCATCCACCTGATCGCCCAGGCGCGGCGCGCCGGCTGCGACATCTCGCTCGACGATTTCGACCAGGCGAGCCGCATCGTGCCGGTGCTCGCCAATGTGCGGCCCTCGGGCGAGGCCTATCTGATGGAGGACTTCTACTTTGCCGGCGGCCTGCCGGCGCTGATGGGACGCCTCAAGCCACTGCTTCATCTCGATGCGCTCACGGTCTGCGGCCGCAGTCTCGGCGCGACCCTGGAGGGCGCCACGGTCTATAATGACGACGTGATCCGCCCGCTGGACAATCCGATCTATGCCGAGGGCGCGCTCGCCGTGCTGCGCGGCAACCTCGCGCCCGACGGCTGCGTCATCAAGCCGAGCGCCTGCGCGCCGCACCTGCGGGTCCATACCGGGCCGGCGCTGGTGTTCGACGACTATCCCAGCATGAAGGCGGCGGTGGAGGACGAGAGCCTCGACGTGACGCCCGACCACGTCCTCGTCCTGCGCAATGCCGGCCCGCTGGGCGGGCCGGGCATGCCGGAATGGGGCATGCTGCCGATCCCCAAGAAGCTGGTGAAGCAGGGCGTGCGTGACATGCTGCGGATCTCCGATTCCCGCATGAGCGGCACCAGCTACGGCGCCTGCATCCTGCACGTGGCGCCGGAGAGCTATGTGGGCGGCCCGCTGGCGCTCATCGCCACCGGCGACCTGGTGCGCGTGGACGTGCCGAACCGCAGCATCGACATGCTGGTGCCGGAGGAGGAACTGGCGCGCCGCCGCGCCGCTCTGCCCGCCCCGGAGCCGCGTTTCGAGCGCGGCTATGGCTGGATGTTCTCGCGCCATATCGGCCAGGCCAATGAGGGCTGCGACTTCGACTTCCTTGAGACCGCCTTCGGCGCCCCCGTCGGCGAGCCCGCCATTTACTGACGAAGAAGGACCATTCCCTTGGACGTGCCTGCCAACACCTTCAAGCGCGCCATCCATGCCGGCCGCCAGCAGATCGGCCTGTGGTCGAGCCTTGCCAACCATGTGTCGGTGGAGATCCTCGCCGGCTCGGGCTTCGACTGGCTGCTGATCGACACCGAGCACTCGCCCAACGAGCTGCCGCAGGTGGTGAACCAGCTTCACGCCATGATGGAATATCCGGCGACCCAGCCCATCGTGCGCCCGCCGGTGAACGACACCGTCGTCATCAAGCGCTTCCTCGATGCCGGGGTGCAGAGCTTCCTGATCCCCATGGTGGACACGCCCGAGCAGGCGGCCGCTGCGGTCGCCGCCACGCGCTATCCGCCGCACGGGGTGCGCGGCTTCGCCTCCGCCTCGCGCGCCTCGCGCTACGGCCGGGTGAGCGACTATTATGCCCGCGCCCACGAGGAGATCTGCGTGCTGGTGCAGATCGAATCCAAGCTCGGCCTCGACCATCTCGACGCCATCGCCGCCGTGCCGGGGGTGGACGGCGTGTTCATCGGCCCCGGCGACCTCTCCGCCGCGCTCGGCCATCTGGGCGGGCAGGGGGACGAGGCCATCGTCACGCTGATCGAGGACATGATCGCCCGCATCGGCAAGGCCGGGAACCGCGCCGGCATCCTCACCGGCGACGAGGCGCTGGCGCGCCGCTACATCGCCGCCGGCAGCGTGTTCACCGCCGTCGGCTCCGACGTGGGCATCCTGGCCCGCGGGTCGGAGGCGCTGGCGCGAAAGTTCCGGGGCTGAGCGAAGGGCCGGCGGTCTTCGCCGGCCCGTCCGGCTCTCGGCAGCAGGGTTCTCGGCCGGTGCCGTGCGCGCCGGACAGGCGGCGCGGGGGATGCCCCGACCCGCGCCGGGGCAGGATGCTGGCGGCTCTTTGCATTCGTGCAAGTCAGACTTTCCCGAGGCTCTTACACATTGCGTCCCGGCGTCGGGACGCCATCTCTTCCGCAGGCGCCGCTCCCGCGCCGTACGGAAAGGACATGCTATGGGCCTGCTCGTCGACGGCGTCTGGCAAGACCAGTGGTACGACACCAAGGCCACCGGCGGCCGGTTCGAGCGGCAGGCCTCGCGCTTCCGCAACTTCGTCACCGCAGAGGGCGGGGCCGGCCCCACCGGCGAGGGCGGGTTTCGGGCCGAAGCGGGGCGCTATCATCTCTACGTTTCGCTCGCCTGTCCCTGGGCCCACCGCACGCTCATCGTGCGCGCGCTGAAGGGGCTGGAGGACGCCATTTCGGTGAGCGTGGTGGAGCCGTTCATGGGCGCGGATGGCTGGACCTTCGCCGCGCCGGACCCGATCCTCGGCAAGACCCGCCTCCATGAGGTCTACACCGCCGCCGACCCGGCCTATTCCGGCCGCGTGACGGTGCCGGTGCTGTGGGACAAGGCGCGCGGCACCATCGTCAGCAACGAATCCGCCGAGATCATCCGCATGCTCAATGCCGCCTTCGCGGCGGTGACGGACGTGGCGATCGACCTTTATCCCGCCCCGCTCCGGGCCGAGATCGACGCGGTGAACGACCGCGTCTACCCGGACGTGAACAACGGCGTCTACCGCGCCGGCTTCGCCACCACGCAGGCGGCCTATGAGGAGGCGGTGGCCCAGCTGTTCCGCCAGCTCGACTGGCTCGAGGAGCGGCTGTCGCGCCAGCCCTTCCTCGCCGGCGACGTGCTGACCGAGGCGGACGTGCGGCTGTTCACGACATTGGTGCGGTTCGACGCGGTCTATGTCGGGCACTTCAAGTGCAACATCCGCCGCATCGCCGACTATCCGGCGCTGTCCAATTATCTGCGCGCGCTCTACCAGCTGCCGCAGGTGCGCCCCACCGTGGATTTCACCCACATCAAGCGGCACTATTACGAGAGCCACAAGACCATCAATCCCACCGGCATCGTGCCGGCCGGCCCGGCTCTGGACCTCGACGCCCCGCACGACCGCGCTCCGGTCGCGTTCGCGGAAACTCAGGCGCCGTAGATCCAGCCATAGCGCTTGAGCAGGCTGTCGCCACCGGTGCGGCGCAGCACCAGGTCGCGCGCCATGCGCGGCGGGCCGGAGAGGTGGTAGACGATGCCGTTGCGCCGTGCCGCCCCCTGGATCATGGCGGTGCGCGCGCGCCGCGCCGCCTCGTAGGCGCGCAAGCGGGCTCGGCCCTGGGGTC
>NZ_JBNFNU010000155.1:0-9158 GCF_057364445.1 Xanthobacter sp. BG11Y11_SDJG | reverse complement strand
CGTCCAAGCGATCTCCAGTCCAGGGTCTACGTCTCGGGACGGCGGCCGCGGCGGCGGCCTCGGTGCCGCACGCCTATCCGCCCCTATTGCGGCTACTATCCCTATCCGCCCTGCTACTGAGGCGGCAGGTCCGGGGAGGCGGCGCGGCGCCGCCTCAGCCATGGACATGCGGGGCGAGCCGGCGGTAGGCGCCGCTGAAATAGAGCAGCGGCTCGGCGTCCGCCGTGCGCACCTCGACCACCTCGCCGATGAAGATGGTGTGGGTGCCGGCGTCGTGGCGCTCGTGAAGCCGGCAATCCAGGCTCGCCGCCGCCTCGGCCAGCAGCGGGCATCCGGTCTCTCCCTGCGCGAAGGCCAGCCCCTCGAACGGGCGCTCCATGCGCTGCGCGAAGCGCGCGGCGACGTGGTCCTGGTCGTGCGCCAGGATGTTCACCGCGAATGCGCCGCCCCGCTCGATCAGGCCGTGCGACGCGGTCTCCCGGTTCACCACCGCCAGGAGCCGCGGCGGGCTGGCGCTGACGCTGCACACGGCGGTGGCGGTCATGCCGTTGAGCCGCCCGTCGGCGCAGGAGGTGATCACCGTCACCCCCGCCGCCAGCGCCCGCATGCCGGCCTTGAAGGCGGCCGCGTCCACCGCCGGAGGGTGCAGCGCGAACGGCCGCGCGGCGGCGCTCATCGCGCGCCCTCCTTCACCATGTCGCGCAGCATGCCGCCGGCATAGCCCGCGCGCAGGTAGCCGCGCGCCTGGAGGATCGGCACCACCGCGCTGACGAAGCTCTCGAACGTGTCCGGCAGGAAGGCGGGCGAGACCACGAAGCCGTCCGCCGCGCCGCTGTCGATGATGGCGATCAGCTCCTCCGCCACGTCCTCGGCCGTGCCCACGAGGCGCGGGCACATGACGCCGCGCGCATAGACGCCGCCCGCCTCGGCGATGGTCATGGAGCCATCCGGCGTGATCGAGCGCAGGGCGGCGATGTTGCCCTGGCTGCCGGTGGCGGCGATCTCGTTCACCGTCGCGTCCATGGGCAGGCCGGAGAAGTCCGTGTTGGCGTGGGCGGCGAGCGTCGAGAGCCCGGCCACCGGATCGGCGAGGCTGTCGTGCAGCGCCAGCAGTTCGTTCGCCTCGGCGCGGGTGGCGCCGATGAAGGGCATCACCGCCATCAGCACCTTGCTGCCGCCGGGCCGGCCGGCGTCGGCGAGGGCGGCGTCCACGTCGGTCTTGAACACCTTCATGCGCTCGATATTGGGCTGGAGCGCGAAGATGATGTCGGACCAGCGCGCCGCGAAGCGCTTGCCGCGCCCCGACGAGCCCGCCTGCACGATCACCGGCCGACCCTGCGGGCTCCTCGGGATGTTGAGCGGCCCGCGCGACTGGAACCAGCGGCCCTCGTGCTTCACGTAATGCACCTTGTCCGGGTCGGCATAGAGGCCGGCGGCGCGGTCGAGGATCAGCGCGTCCTCGTCCCAGCTGTCCCAAAGCTTGAAGGCGAGCTCCATGAACTCGTCGGCGCGGTCGTAGCGCTCGTCGTGGCCGAGATGGGGCACCGAGCCGTAGTTCAGCGCCTCGCCGTCATTCATGGAGGTGACGACGTTCCACGCCGCGCGCCCGCCGGAGATGTGGTCGAGCGTCGCGAACTCGCGGGCGATGTTGTAGGGCGCGTCATAGGTGGTGGAGCGCGTGCCGCCGAGGCCGATATGCCGCGTCACCGCCGCCATGGCGCCCAAGATCGGCAGCGGGTCCATGCGGGTGGAATCCTGGTCGCCGTGGCGGATGCCGGCCACATGGCTGTCGGCATAGCGGTCGGCGATGGCGAGGCGGTCGGCGAAGAACAGGAAGTCGAAGCATCCCTGCTCCAGCAGCTGGGCGATGCGGGCATAGTGGGCAAGGCTCAGGAACGGCGTCTCGTGCTTCGGGTTGCGCCAGATGGCGTGGCTGTGCACCACCGGGCCGGCGATCAGAAATCCGCACAGATGCATGTGTTTGGGCATGGCTCGTCCTCCCTTGTCCCGGTGTGGGCAAGGCTTGTCGGTTCACGCGCAGGGGACCGCGCGTGCCGGTGTGAACAATCGCTGTTTCGCTCGTCAGGCCCCGGTCTGTCCGGGGCATCCACGGAGCCGCTCATCCTGCTCCCGGAAGCCAAAGGGCCGGCCCGGTTGCGCAGTGGATCCCCCGGACAAGCCGGGGGATGGCGGCTGTCTTGCGGACGTCAGCCGGTCAGGTGATGACGCCCACCATCTCGTTCTTCCCGTTCTTGACCACCTGGACCAGGAAGGAGCGGTTGATCTGGTCGCCCTTGGCGTCGAAGTCGCAGCTGGCGCCGGCGCCGACGAACTTGATCTTCTTGCCGGCGCGGATCATCTCCAGGCCCTTCACCACGTCGTCCACCTCCTCGCCGGGCGGGTTGCAGACCTCGAACACCGACTTCGCCCACACCTTTGCCTCGGAGGACTTGGCGTGCTCCATGGCGAGCGCGGTGGCGCAGATCTGGTCGTGGGCGTTGCCGGCGAACAGGAACACCGTGCCGGCCGGCGCCCCCATCTCCTTCACGAACTTCTTGTAGGCGGGCGAGTCCAGCGGCGGGGCGGGCTGGATGTGGTAGATGCCGTTCGCCACTTCCGGCCCCACCGCCTGGAGGAACTTGCCCTCCGCGTCGGCGCCGATGGAGAGCGAGACGATCTTCGACTTGAAGCCGCCGCGATAGACCTCCTTGGCGATGGAGACGAAGTCGGTCAGCAGCGACAGGCAGAACACCGCGTCGGGGTCGGCGCCGAACGCCTTCTCGACCTCGGAGCGGTAGGACGGCTGGTCGGGGTTGTACATCACCACCTGCGAGACCTTGCCGCCGAGCTTCTCCATCTCCGCCTTGAAGGGCTCGATCATCGCCACCACGAACGGGTTCTGCTGCGCCAGCACCACCACGTTCTTGGCGCCGACGTCCTTCATCACCTTGGCGCCGGCGGGACCCCAGGAGGTGCTCTTCGCCTGGAAGCGGAACACCATGCCCTTGTTGTCGCCGTCGGTGACCGCGTTGGCGGCGCAGGAGACCATCTGCACCTTGTCGGCGGCGAGGATGATGGGCTTGGCCGCGAGCGCGATCGGGCTGCCCCAGAAGCCGCCCACCAGCTCCACCTTGTTCACCTCCAAGAGCTTCTTGGTGCCGGTGACGCCGACGGTGGGGTTGGTCTCGGAATCCTCGATGAACAGCTTGAGCTTGCGCCCGCCGAGGATGCCGCCGGCATCGTTCACCTGCTTCACCACCAGTTCGGCGGCCTTCTTCATGTCCGGGCCGTAGGGGCCGGTGGCGCCGGAGAAGGGCAGCACCATGCCGAGCGGCACCTCGGCCGCCTGCGCGGCGGCGGGGGTGCGCAGCAAAGCGGCGGCGGGCAGGGCGGCAAGGCCGGCCATCAGCCTGGCGGCGGGAGGGCGAGAATTTCGGGCTCACGGCTGTTCTCCTCTGGATGGTTGGTCTTGTGTCGGGTGGAGATGGAGCAGGGCTTCGGCCGCGCCGTCGTCGATCTGGAGCGCGTCGTTGAAGCGGTTGAAGAAGCCGGCGAGCGCGCTGCGCAGCGTCAGCTCGACGATCTGGCTCTCGGTGAAGTGGGCCCGCAGGCGCTCGAACACGCCATCGCGGATGCCCCAGGCGCGCGTCGTGACGAGGCCGGCATAGTCGATCACCGCCCGGTCGGCGGCGTCGAAGGCAGGATGGTCGCTCGACGGCAGCGCCGCCACCGCCTCCGCCGGGATGCCTTCCACCGCCAGCAGAGGCGTGTGGTGGGAGACGCAATAGGGGCAGGCATTGAGCTTGGAGACGGTGACCACCGCCAGCTCGATGTAGCGGAACGGCACGCCTTCCCGCGCCCGAAGCTCCATCAGCATGCGGTAGAGGTGGTCGAGGGCGGGCGGCACGTGGGCCAGCACCGCCGCTTGGTCGCGGAAGTCCGCATAGCCGCCGGCGAAGGCCTCGAACACGTGAGCGCTTGCGGGCGGCAGGTCGGCCGCGGTGAGGGGGCGACGCGGGGCATCAGGCCTTGCCTCCCTCGGCGAGGGCGCCGTTGGGCGCACGGGCGGCCGGGTCCTTCGGGAAGAACTCGCCGTAGCGGCGCTTCGGCTCCGCCACGAGGCCCTGCGGGCGCAGGATCAGCATGAGCACGATGCCCACCCCGATCAGGCCGAGCCGCAGCGCCGAGAGCTGCACGCCGTCGATCCAGGGGACCAGGTCCTTCAGGAAGCGCGTCGCCTCCAGGATCAGCATGATCGAGCCGGCGCCGAGGATCAGGCCGAGGTTCGAGCCGCGGCCGCCGGCGATCACCGCCATGAAGGCATAGGCGGTGATGATGGGCGTGAACTGCGAGGGGTCGATATAGGTGAGGAAGAAGGCGTGCAGCGCCCCGGCGAGCCCCATGATCGCCCCGCCCACCGCGAAGGCACGCACGCGCAGCGCCAGCACCGGCTTGCCGAGCGCGGCGGTGACGGTGGGGTCGTCGCGCACCGCGCGCAGGACGCGGCCGAAGGGCGAGCGCACCAGCGCCTCGCTGAAGGCGAACGCTGCCGCCACCAGCACCACGGCGAACACCAGGATCACCCCGTCGCCCCAGCCGGCCGGGGTCATGCCGGCGAACGGGCGCGGAATGCCGGAGATGCCGAGCGCGCCGCCGGTGAGCCAGCCCTCGTTCAGCAGCAGGATGCGCACGATCTCGCCGAAGCCGATGGTGACGATGGCGAGGTAATTCTCCTCCAGCCGGATGGTGAGCAGCGACAGCAGCATGGAGAGGCCGGCGCACAGCAGCGCGGCGAACGCCATGGCGGCGAGCCATCCCACGTGCGGGCCGGTGATGGCGACCGCATAGGCGCCGAGCGCGACGAAGCCGGAGACGCCGAAGTTCACGAGGCCCGCAAGGCCCCATTGCAAATTGAGCGCGAGGCCCACCAGCGCCGCGATGGCGACGAAGATGACGACCGTGACGAGATAGGAGATCATGGGCGCGCCCTCACTTGCGCACGGCCTTGGCACCGAACAGGCCGTTGGTGCGGAACAGGAGCAGCAGCAGGATCACGCTGAAGCTGACGATCTGCCGGTAGCTGGGCGGCAGGACGAGGGTGGACACCTCCTCGGCGATGCCGATCAGCAGCGCCCCCGCCACCGCGCCCATGGGGCTGCCCAGCCCGCCCAGGATGGCGGCGGCGAAGATCGGGATCTGGTAGTTCCAGCCCATCAGCGGATCGATGGCGCGGTCGAGCCCGGCCAGCACGCCGGCGATGCCGATCAGCGCGCCGGTGAGCATCCAGGTGATGCGCGCCACCGTGCGCCGCTCCACCCCGCGCACCGCCGCGAGCGAAGGATTGTCCGCCACCGCCCGCATGGCGCGCCCGAGCGGCGAGGCGGTGAGCAGCAGATGGAACAGGAGGAGCGCGACGATCACCACGCCCGCCGTGGTCATCTGCTCGTAATTGATGCGGATGCCGTTCCAGCGGATCGGCCGCGCCACCGCGAGGTCGAAGCTGCGCGCCGCGTTGCCGAAGGCGAAGCGGCAGATGTTCTCGATCACCAGCGACACGCCCATGGAGGCGACCAGGAGCGTGATGGAGCCGCGCTCGCGCAGGCGCTCGAACACCAGTTCGTCGGTGAGGACGCAGGCGAGCCCCACCACCAGCGCCGCGAAGGCGGCGGCCATGGAGAGCGGCAGGCCGAAGGTCACGTTGGCGAGATAGCCGGCATAGGCGCCGAGGGTGAGGAGCGCGCCCACCGCGAAGTTGGCGAAGCGCATGATGCCGAAGATCAGGGTCAGCGCCAGCGCCGGCAGCGCGAGCAGCAGGCCGGTGACGAGGCCGTTGAGGAAGAGCTGCGCGACCATCTCAGGCCTCCTTGCCGAAGAACAGGCCGGCGAGGTCCGCCTGCTTCACGTCGCCCGCCTTGGCGCGCAGGCTGAGGCGGCCGGCCACCAGCACCACCACCTCGTCGGCGATGGCGAGCGCGGCGGCGACGTTCTGCTCGACGAGGAGGACGGTGACCCCGGCCTCGCGCACCCGCACCACCGCCTCCATGGTCTCGCCGACGATCTTCGGCGAGAGGCCGGCGGAGGGCTCGTCCAGCAGCAGCACTTCCGGGTTGGCCAGCAGGGCGCAGGCGAAGGCCAGCATCTGCCGCTGGCCGCCGGAGAGGTTGCCGGCGAGCGTCTTCGGCCGCTGGCCGAGCTCGGGGAAGAGCCCGAGCACCCGCTCGCGCTGGCCCGGCCCGACGCCGGCGCGGCCGCGGATGAACTCGGTGGCGAGCTTCAGGTTCTCGGCGATGGTGAGGGAGGCGAACACGTTCGCCTCCTGCGGCACGTAAGCGAGCCCCGCCGCCACGCGCCGGGCCGGCGAGAGGGCGGTGATGTCGCGCCCGGTGACCTCGATGCGGCCGGCCCGGGCGGGCAGCAGGCCCGCCAGGATCTTGATGAAGGACGACTTGCCGGAGCCGTTCGGGCCGATGACGGTGACGATGGTCTCCGGCCTCTGGATCATGTCGATGCCGCAGACGATGTCGCCGCCGCGGCCGTAGCCGGCGCGCAGGCCAGCGACCGCGAGCGCGTGGTCGCGCGGATCGTCGAGGGCGGGAGCGGGCGGCGGGGCGGCGGCGTGCGCGTTCATGCGGCGACCCCGAGATAGGCGTCGACGACGCGCGGGTCGGCGGTGGCCTCGGCGAAGGTGCCGGAGACGAGCGCGCGGCCCTGCGCCAGCACGTGCACCCGGTCGCACACCTCTTCGACCAGGTGCATGTCGTGCTCGACGATGCCGAAGGAGAGGCCCTCCGCCTTCAGCTCGCGCACAAGGCGGATGATCTCCTCCCGCAGCGGCGGCGAGACGCCGGCGCCCGGCTCGTCGAGCAGGATGAGTTTGGGCTGCATCAGCAGCGCGCGCGCCACCTCCAAGAGCTTCTTCTGGCCGCCGGAGAGCAGGCCGGAAGGCTGGTCGGCGAGCTTGACGAGGCCGACGCGCTCCAAGAGGCGCCGGGCCTCGGCGGCGTTGGCGCGCTCTTGCGCCCACCATTTCGGCCGCGCCAGGAGCGCGCCGGTGAGCGTCTCGCCCGCCTGGTGGGGCGGGGCGATGAGCAGGGTCTCGAACACGGAGAGGCTGCCGAGTTCGCGCACGATCTGGAACGAGCGCACCACGCCCTTGGCCGCCATGCGGTGGGCGGCAAGGCCGGTCACGTCCTCGCCCTCGAAGAGGACGGTGCCGGCATCGGGCTTGGCGAGGCCGGTCAAGGCGTTGAGCAGGGTGGTCTTGCCCGCGCCGTTGGGGCCGATGAGGCCTGTCACCTCACCGCGCGCAAGGTCGACGCTGCAATCGTCGAGGGCGGCGACACCGCCATAGCGCCGGGTCAGTCCACGGACATCGAGGAAGGGTTCCAAGGCGGCACATCTCCCGCGGCGATGCCTCGGAAATGCCTCTTCCGTGGGCAGGGCGCCTTTTTGATATGCATCAAATCCGAAGAGTTTGATGAAGAAATGAACAGATGATCTGTCCGTATTCCAAATTAGATCGAGGATCAGTCATGAAATCAAATTTATATTGCTTTGCACAAAGCGTAATTTTATTTATCAGTCCATGTCGAGAAGCCTGGAGATCGGCCTGCTGCGCACCTTCGTGCTCCTGGTGGAGGAGAAGAGCGTCACCAAGGTCGCGCGGCGGCTGAACCGCACCCAGCCCGCCATCAGCCTGCAAATCAGGCGCCTGGAGGAGGCGGCGGGCTTTCCCCTGTTCGAGGCGGACCTGCGGCACCTGCGCCTGTCGCGCCATGGCGAGATGCTGCTGCCGCACGCCCGCACCATGCTGCGGCTCGACGAGGAGGCGCGCCTGCGCCTCGCCGCCGACGAGGTGGAGGGGCGCGTGACGCTCGGCTGCCCAGACCTCTACGCCGCCTTCCTGCTGCCGGAGACGCTGGCGCGCTTCCGCGCCAGCTATCCGGCGGTGGAGGTGACGGTGCGCTGCGCGCTCTCGCGCCAGCTCGCCGAGGACATGTCCGACGGGCTGGTGGACCTCGCCATCGCCACCCGCATGCCGGGGGTGGCGCCGCGGGTGGGCATCGGCACGGTGCTGCGGCCGGAGGCGCTGGTCTGGCTCGGGGCCGAGGGCGGGGCGGCACACCGGGGCGATCCGCTGCCGCTCGCCATGCTGCCGGACGGCAACCTCTATCGCGATTTCGCCCTCGCCGCGCTCGACCGCGTCGGCCGGCGCTGGCGCATCGCCTGCATCTCGGAGAGCATCGCCGGCCTCCAGGCCATGGCGCTCGCCGACGCGGCGGTCTGCGTTCTCGCCCAGTCGGTGCGCACGCCCGGCCTCGTGGCGCTGCCGCCCTCTGGCGGACTGCCGCCGCTGGAGAGCGTCGACCTCATCCTGTGGCAGCGCCATCCCGGCGGCTCGCCCGCTGCTGACCACCTCGCCGCCCACATCCGCCGGGATGTCTCCGCGGGGCGGTAGGAACGGTCGTCCCAACGTCGGCCCGCACCCGATGGCGCCGTCGCGACAAGAACACCGGCCGGCGCGCGCCGCACGCCGCGGGCGGCTATGATGCAGGTCCGCGGATCGCAGGACGGCGAGGAGGGACCCATGGGCGTGACGGTCAAGGTGACTTCGGATTTCGTCTGCCCCTGGTGCCTGATCGGCGAGCGCCGGCTCGCTCGGGCCATCGGCGCGCTCGAGGGGGAGATCGACGTCACCGTCGAATGGCTGCCGTTCGAGCTCAATCCCGCCATGCCCGCCGAGGGCATGGACCGGCCCACCTACCGCGCCCTGAAGTTCGGCAGCGTGGAGCGCGGCCGCATCCTCGACGCGCGGACCATCGAGGCGGCGCAGGGCGACGGCATCGCCTTCGCATATGACAGGATCCTCCGGACTCCCAACACCTTCCTCGCCCACCGGCTGATGCGGCTCGCCGCCCACCATGACGTGGCGAGCCAATTGGCAGGCGCGCTGTTCGCCGCCTATTTCGAGCAGGGCCGCGACATCGGCGATGCGCAGGTGCTCGCCGACATCGCCGCCGACCAGGGGCTCGACCGGGCCCGCGTGGCGGTCTTCCTGTCCGGCGACGAAGGGGCCGGCGAGGTGCGCGCGATCGAGCGGGCGCAGCAGGCGGCCGGCGTCGACGGCGTGCCCCTTCTTCGATATTGGCGGGCTCGCG
>NZ_JBNFNU010000154.1:0-9176 GCF_057364445.1 Xanthobacter sp. BG11Y11_SDJG | reverse complement strand
TGACCGAGGCCGGCCGGCGCGGGGTCCGGCGCGAAGCCGAACCGCACCTCATCGATGTAGGTCTGCGACAGCAGCGCCCATGCGGTGGCATAGTCGGGAAACCGGGCGACGGCGTCTTCCAGGCATTTGCGCACCTTGGCATGCGTCGCCCGGTCGAGACTGGCCCGGTACACGTAATAGCTCAGGGTGCAGGAATAGGCGCGCCAGTCGTCGGGCGGATTCCTCAGATGGCGGGCTGCGTCCGCCTGGAAGATCACGCCGTAGGGCTGCGCGAGCGTCGTCGCCACCCGGCGGGCGATGTCCTCCTCGATCTCGACAAGGCGCGCGACCTTCAGGTCGCCGGTGTAGCTTTGCGCCCAGAGCACGACATCGTCCGATCGCCGCACGAGTTGCGCCTGGAGGCGGAATGCGCCCGCGTGAAGGTCGACGCTGCCGCCGAGCACATACCGCGGGGGCGGGCCTTCGGCCTGGACCGGGCTGGCCTCCACCCCCCCCCGCCCGGGTGGCGACAACCACAATGTCCTTGAATTTCGAGATCTGCCCGATGACCTCCTGGGTGAGGCCGCGGGCGATGGCCCTCGACGCCTCGGTGCGCGCCAGATCGTCGAACGGGCGGACCAGCAGCCGCGGAATGTCGGGCTGCGCCGGGGCGGTGCCGAGCCAGCCCCAGCCGGTGCTGACCACCGTCGCCAGGACCAGCAGCGCCATGATCGCGATGGCGCTGCCCACATACCACGAACGTCGCCCTGAGCCGACCGGAGCGGGGGCGGCGGAGAGCGGCGTCTGCGGCGCCTCCGCAAGCGCCCGCATGACGAAGACGGGCACGTAGCCGCCCTTCGGGATGGTCATCTCCACCGGGTCCGCGCGCCCCGCGCCCAGATAGTACCGCTCCAGCGCCCGCCGCAGGTGTCCCGCCTCCACGCGGACGATGGGGTCGGACTGCGGATCGAACGAAGCGTCGCGGCCGAATACCTCCGTGGCAATCGTGTAGGCCTTGATCCGCTCCGCGCGGCCGGCGAGCGTCTCGCCGACCACATAAGCGAGGAAGCGGCGGGCGCGCTCCGTGGCGACGAAATCGGTGCTGCCGAGGATCCGTTCGAGCTGCGCCTGGCAAAGGCTGGTATCCGGCGGCGGCGGAGCCGCGCCGTACCGATTGCCGGCCTGTGCAAACCCGCTGCCCACGTGCGCTCCCGATCACGCTCCGGGGCCGGACTATAGTCGTGCCCGGGGCAAGAATCACCAAGCTTGACGCTGGCTGCCGCGCCCCGCGCCGGGATTGCGTGAATGATCGCAAAATATTGAACTCATGTACAAAACCGGCTGCGCGCCCGGCGCCGTCCGACCGGGTTTACCCCACCGCTCCACGTTAATTACGTCCCCCCGCGGCTCGCTTGGCCTAAGGCTCACTCGAAGCCGAGGAGATGGGGCGATGGCGACGCGCTCGGACGAAGACACGCTTCAGACGGCGCTCGAATTCTTCCCCGGCAGAGCTTCGGAGCTTCTGGCGCAGATGCGGCGAACCCGGGACTTGCCGACATGTGCGAGGAGCTCTCCGCGGCCCAGACCGCACTCGCCAACACCGCCGCCCTGCCCGCGGAGGTCCAGGCGGCCCGGCGGGAGGAGTGCAGGGGCTGGATCGCGCGGCTGACGCAGGAGATCGAGGACACGCTCGCAGCGGGGAAAGTGGTGCCGCTTGGCCCGAGGTCGCAGGGATGACCGCCCGGCCGCGCGGCTTTTCGGACGCGCGTGCGGACGGGGCTGAGCCGCCGCGGGCAGCCGCAAACGCGGGGCGCAAACACGGACAACAAGGAGGCCAACAACATGTACTACACCGACGACTCCATCCTTCCGGAAAACCAGGCGCCGCTCATCATCACGGCCGCGCCCTACGGCCCGCAGTGGCTTCCCGGCGACGCGGACATCCCGCTGACCTTTGACGAGCAGGTGCAGGTGGCGGTCGACTGCTACAATGCCGGCGCGACCATGCTCCACGTCCATGTGCGCGATCCCGCCACGGGGCAGGGCTCGATCAACTTCGACCAGTACAATTACATGCTCGACCGCCTGCGGACGGCCGTGCCGAAGATGATCCTGCAGGTCGGCGGTTCGATCTCCTTCGCGCCGCACACCGCCGACGCCAAGGCGAAGTGGCTGAACTACGACACCCGCCACATGCTGGCGGAGCTGGAGCCGAAGCCCGACTTCGTCACCGTCGCCACCGGCACCACCCAGTGGGACGTGGTGTCCATGTTCACGCCCGACGACATCAAGGGGACGCATCTCGACAACAATCCGGCCGTCCAGGCCGCCTGGGCCGGCATGTTCGTGGATGCCGGCCCCGCTTTCTACCTCGAGCACCTGAAGCGGCTGTCCGCCAACAAGATCCAGCCCTATTTCGTGCCCGCCCACATCCATCAGCTCGAGATCATCGAGCGCCTCATCCGGGCCGGCGTCTACAAGGGGCCGCTGAATCTCGCGATGGCCGGCTACGGCGGCGGCACGCTGGGCCGCAACCCGTTCCATTGGATGGACTTTTTGCGTCAGGTTCCGCAGGGTGCGGTGACCACCTTCTGGTCCTCCATGCGCGGCCTCATCTCGCTGTCGGCCATGGCCATCGTGCTCGGCCAGCACGTGCGCGTGGGCAACGAGGACAACCTCTGGGGTCCCGACAAGAAGCGCCGCTCCTCGATCCAGCAGATCGAGGGCGCCGTCCGCCTCTGCGAGGAGTTCGGACGCAAGGTCGCCAATGCGGACGAGGCGCGCGAGATCCTGAAGGTCGGCGTCTGGTACGACAGCATCGAGGAAACGCTGGCGAAGATCGGCCTGCCGCCCAACCGCCGCGACGGCGAGCAGGGCTTCCTCCTCTGGGAGACCGACGGCCGCAAGACCGTCGCCAAGGTGGCCGGCGACTCGCACCCGATGGCCTACTGCATGGTCCCGCCCGAGGCGGCCAAGCTGGCGCTGGAAGCGCACAAGGCGGCCAAGGGTCTGGCCTGACGTCCATCGACGACGGGGCTGCGACACCGCGCGGCCCCGTCACCAAGGTGAGAGAGGCGCCATGGCGGGCCACCTGACGAATTTCGAGATCTATGGCGGCGAGCCCGGGCGGCTCGCCGAATTCTATGCCGCGCTGTTCGGCTGGCGGATCGAAAAGACCCCCGGCGTCGACTATTGGCGCATCGAGGTCGGCGCCGACGCGCCCGCCCTCGCCACCGGCGGACTGACGCACCCGCCCGGCTTCGGCAGCCAGGGCTGGCTGCCCTTCGTGCAGGTTTCCTCCTGCGCGGAGGCCCTCGCCACTGCGGAGCGCCTGGGCGGCACGGTCCTGAAGGAGCGCACCGCCGTCCCGCGCGTCGCCTGGCACGGGGTCATCGCCGATCCGGCGGGCAATCGCTTCCTGGTCTGGGAGAGCGATCCGACGGCCTTTCCGCCGCCCGAGCCGGACTGAGCGCGCCGGCGCACCCGCTTGGGCATGTCCTGCGCGGGCCATTGCCGCGCGCCGCCCGGACGCCGCGCCCCGTGCGGTCCGAGACCCAACCCGAAGCAAGCCATGACGGAGGCCGACATGAGCCCGCCGAACGACGAACAGCTTCCGCTTGGCCCGTGGGATGCGGACGCGCTGGCCACGCTGGAGGCGTGGGACCCCTCCTGGGCAGATGCCTGCCGCGCCATGAGCACCGATCCCTGGAGCGGCAAGGTGCTGCCGGTGCGGATGGTGGAGCTCGTCTGCGTCGCGACCAGCGTCGCCTGCACCACGCTCGACGGGACCGCCACCCGCCGCCACATGCGCGCCGCGCTGGCTGCCGGCGCGAGCCGGGACGAGCTTCTGACCATCGTCAAGATGGCGACCGTCATGGCGATCCATTCCTGCAGCCTCGGGGCGCCGATCCTGCTTGAAGAGGCGGCCGCCGCGGGAGCCGCGCTGCCGTCGCATCCGGCCACCCCGACCCCGGCCTGCGACGCCATGAAGAGGCTGGGCCAGTGGAACCAGGCCTGGGACCCCTTCTTCGCGCTCGACCCGGCCTGGACGGACGCCTTCATGGCCACCGGCGCCGGCATCTACAGCGCCGGCGTCTTCACGGCGAAGGAAACCGAGCTTCTGAGCATCGCCTTCGATGTCTCCTTCAGGCACATGTACGCGCCGGGAACGCGGCGGCATATCCGCGGTGCGCTGGCGGCGGGTGCCAGCGTGGCCGAGGTCATGGAGGTGCTGAAGCTCTGCGTCGCGCAAGGCGTCGGCGCGAGCAATCTCGGTGTCGCCATCCTCGCCGAGGAACTGGCGCGTCCGGCGCACGGCGGCTGAGCCGCGCAACAGAGTTGGAGCCGTCCATGGCCGATGCGTCCCGGCAGCCCGCGCCGCCGCCCCACCACTCCGTGAAGACGCGGCTCACGCAGGAATTGAAGCGCTTCCTGATCCTGTTCGTGTATCTCTGGGTTCTGCTCGGCCTGTTCGTGCTGAATCAGGACCTGATCGAGCGGTCGGCGGGAAACGTCTTCGTCTTCCAGGGCTTTGCGATCCTGAACGCATTGATTCTCGCGAAGGTGATGCTGGCGGCGGAGTATGTCGACGTCGCCCGCTGGCTGCAGCGGCTTCCGGTGGCGGCGACGATCGCCTTCGAGGCCGTGCTATGCACCGTCCTCTTCATGATAGTGCACGTCATCGAACGCCTGCTGGTCGGCCTGTTCCACGGCAAGGGCCTGGCGGCGAGCATCCCGTCCTTCGGCGGCGGCGGGCTGGCCGGGACGGCCATCGTGGCCGCCATCATGTTCGTGTCGCTGCTGCCGTTCTTCACCTTCAAGCACGTGGCCCGCGCCATCGGCTCCGACCGGCTCCGCGCGATCCTGTTCCAGCGCCGCGACCCGTCCAACCCCGCGCGCGAATGATGCAGGCGGTGCGTGGTTTCTGGGCTGCGTGGCACCTGGAGAATGAGCCCTGCGATGACGTCTCTGCCCCAGGCCTTCCGCGCTTGCGGAGGTGACCCTAACGGGTCGAAAACCTCCCCAAAGCAGCCGCTCAGCCTGTATTGTTTAATGTCGTGGTTGGGGTGGGGACCGGACGGCCCGCTATTGGGATAAGAGCCACCGATACAGACATACAACCCCTTGCGGCCGCAAGCATGGGACGCGACGGTGTTGACATGCGTGACCGACCTCCGCTGACTAACAATCAGGATTGAAGGGAGATTTCGGTGCTCATTAAGGAGGTAAAGTTTCGCTTTGGCGCTGGCCAGGGGCCAGACCCGCTGGTGTTGGACGAGCCTGCCGTTACCATCTTCGTCGGACCAAATAACTCAGGCAAGAGTTTGGTTCTGCGAGAAATTGCCGATTCCTGCAGCAGCGGAGATACGCATCGTACAATTCTTGGTGGGCTCAAATTTCGCAGTCACTCTGTTGAAGAAATAGATACGCTCCTTGAAGCCTTGACGGACCGTAGGCACATTCCGGGAGAACAGTATGTCCCTGATCACGTGTACATCAAGTTTGGACTCCGGCGGAGGCAAATCAACGTTCCCGTTTTCCGCCAAATTCTACGGAACCCTGACGGGAATATGCGGGGCTTCGCTGAACAATACGCGGTCCGTCATATGCTCGTTCTTGATGGGCCAAGCAGGATTGGCTTGACCGCGCAACAGGACAGAGGCGATCTGAAGGACCCGCACAGCACTTTTGCTCGGCTTCTGACGGACGATGCTCGCCGGCAGTCGCTACGGGATGTCCTTTTTGATGCCTTCGGCCTTTATCTAGGCATGGACATTTCCGAGGGTGCGTCAATCCACTTACGATATGGGAATACAGCCCCACCAAATGAGCGCACCGTAGAGGACGCCACGCTGGAATGGATGAGGAATGCTCGTCCCATCCACCAGTGGAGCGATGGAATGAAGGCCTTTACGGGCATGCTGTTGGAACTGCGCGCAGGCGACCCGAAGATCATCATCATCGACGAGCCGGAAGCGTTTCTGCACCCCACGCTGGCCTACAATCTCGGCCGCGAGATCGCCCGTACCGCGAGCCAGGGCGACAAACAGGTTTTTGTATCGACCCATAGCAGCCAGTTCCTGATGGGCGCGATCCAGTCGGGCGCGAAGCTCAATGTCGTCCGCCTGACCTATCAGCAGGGCAGTGCCACTGCTCGCATGCTTTCGAACGACGCCATCCGCGTCATGATGCAAGAGCCGCTTTTGCGGTCTGCAAATGCTCTGTCGGGCGTCTTTTACGAAGGCATCGTGGTTACCGAAGCGGACGCGGACCGCGCCTTCTACCAAGAGCTCAACGAGCGGCTTCTGGCAAACGAATCTGGACGAGGCGCGCCGAACACCCTCTTCCTTAATGCCAACGGAAAAGATTCAGTGAACAAGATCGTCGGGCCGCTTCGGGCACTCGGGATACCCGTTGCCGCCATTCTTGACATAGACGCACTCAACCCGGAGACCAACTTCCCAGTTCTCTTGGAGGCCACAAATTACCCGAAACCCCACGACTCTATAAGATTGGAGCGCGCAGGCGTGTGGTCAGACCTTGTCTCAGGCGACAAGAAGCCTAAATCGAATGGTGGAATTGCCCTGCTCAATGACGCTGCGAAGGAAAAAGCCGAGAACCTTTTCGACCGCCTCGATCAATATGGCCTGTTCATCCTGAGGCATGGCGAAGTAGAGCACTGGCTCCAAGGATTGAACGTTACAAGAAGCAAAAGGTGGCTGCGCAACATCTTCGAAGCACTAGGTAGCGATCCGAACGCTCCAAGCTATGTTCATCCAGCTGACAACGATGTCTGGGCATTTCTCGACAAGGTTGCCGCCTGGATTAAGGACAAGGCACGACGCGGGATTCCTCTCTGAGGCTCCCTGTGCGGCAGCCGGCTGGCGACATACCGAGATAAGAGGAGGCCACTTCGCCTCCAGCACATCTACAGGTGCGACCCGCCTCCACCCCAAACAGCGGCGCCCGCCTTGGGCATGGAAGCATCCCACCGGCCAGGGGCGTGACGGGCCCTGCCGGGCGGTCCGATGGCGCGAGGGCGCGTGTCGCGCCGATGGCCGCGCCGCCGCCGCTGTCGGACCTCGCCCCAGACGGTGATATCTTGTGGTGCGATCCGTTCGCGCTGACCGATACGGATCCAGTGGCTTTTGCTCGAAGAGTCCCAGGGGATCGGCACCATGGTGTTCCGCCGGTTGATTGGCGCCTGCTTCCCCGCGCTCGCGGCGGGTCTTCTGTCCGCCGGCTTGATCGCACTGGCAGCCGAAGTCTCCGCTCGGCGAACGGGCGAGGCGCTCGGGCCGGGCGGCATCGGCGCGCTCAGCGCGGCGCCCCCGGCGGGCTACGTCGGTTCCGCCGCCTGTGCGGACTGCCATGCGGATGAAACCCGCGCCTGGCTGTCCTCCCAGCACGCCCAGGCCATGAGCCGCGCCGAGCCGGAAACCGTGCTCGGCGATTTCGCCGACGCGCGCGTCGCCCACCAGGGCAGTTCGGCCCGCTTCTTTCGCGACGGACCGCGTTTCATGGTGAGACCGAGGGCGCCGACGCAGGACTGCCGCCTTCGAGATCACCGACACGTTCGGCGTCCTGCCGCTGCAGCAATATCTGGTGACGTTCCCGGACGGGCGCCGGCAGGCTTTGCCCTTCGCCTACGACACGCGGCCGGCCGCGGAGGGGGGCCAACGCTGGTTTCATCTCTATCCGGACCAGACAATCGCGCCATCGGATGTCCTGCATTGGACCGGGATGCAGCAGAATTGGAACTTCATGTGCGCCGAGTGCCACTCGACGGCCCTGCGCAAGGCTTATGATGCGGCGGCGGACCGGTTCGACACGCGCTTCTCCGAGATCAGCGTCGGCTGCGAGGCCTGCCACGGCGCGGCCCGCGGCCATCTGGACTGGGCTAAGGGCTCCCGCGATCCGGCGACGCCGAACAAGGGCTTTCCGTCGGTCGCCCCCCAGCGTCCGCCGGCAGACTGGACCATCGATCCGGCCACCGGCAGTCCGGCCCATGCCGCATCGCGTCCTGACGGCGACATGGTCGAGACCTGTGCCCGCTGCCATGCGCGCCGCAGCATCTTCTCGGAGGACTGGCGCCCGGGCCGGCCGCTGACGCAGACCCATCGGCCGACCTTTCTTTCCGAAGGCCTGTTCGCGGCGGACGGCACGATGCAGGACGAGGTCTTCAACGACCATTCGTTCAAGCAGAGCCTGATGTATGCGCGCGGCGTCACCTGCGGCGATTGCCACGAGCCGCATTCGGCCGCCCTGCGCGCCCCGGGCAGCGCCGTCTGCGGCCAGTGCCACCTGCCGGAGACATTCGCGTCCGAGGCGCATACCGGCCACACGCAAGGGCCGAAGGCGCCGGACTGCATCTCCTGCCACATGCCGGCGCGCACCTACATGGTCGTGGACAAGAGGCACGACCACTCCTTCCGCATTCCCCGGCCGGATCTTTCCGCGCGCCTCGGCACACCGAACACCTGCAATGACTGCCATGCCGACAGGTCGGCGGATTGGGCGGCCGAGGCCATCGCGCGCTGG
The DNA here is from genome assembly GCF_057364445.1 of Xanthobacter sp. BG11Y11_SDJG. Classification (NCBI taxonomy): domain Bacteria; kingdom Pseudomonadati; phylum Pseudomonadota; class Alphaproteobacteria; order Hyphomicrobiales; family Xanthobacteraceae; genus Xanthobacter; species Xanthobacter sp. BG11Y11_SDJG. The sequence goes on along the minus strand of NZ_JBNFNU010000154.1, from coordinate 656 downwards.
CATGGACCCGAGCGCAAGGGCTTCCAGACCTGGGGCGAAGCGTTCCACGATGCCCGCGCACGCGATCCTGCGGCGCGCGAGGCGCTGATCCGCCTCGCCACGACGCCGGCCGTCCCCGCCATCGTCCGCGCCACGGCGGTGCACGAGCTGCGGGGCTTCCCCTCCCTTGCGACCGATGCGGCGCTTGAGAAGGCCCTGGCCGATCCCGATCCGCTGGTGCGCATCGCGGCCATCGGCAGCGTGGCCGGCCTGCCCCGCGAAATGCGCTGGCGGCGTCTCGCGCCGCTCCTGACCGATCCGGTCGCCGGCGTTCGCATCGAGGCGGCCAACCAGCTTGCGGACCAGCCGCTGGCGGAGCTATCCGCCGCCGACCGGGACCGGCTCAGCGCCGCCTTCCGCGACTATGAGGCGGCGCAACGCCTTGACGCGGACAGGCCGGAGGGGCGCTCCAATCTCGGCGGGTTTCTGTTGCGGCGCGGCGACGTGGCGGGTGCGGAAGCCGAGTTCCGTGCCGGCCTGAGGCTTCAGCCCGATTTGCCGGCGCTGGCGGTCAATCTTGCCGATCTCTACCGCCTGACGGGCCGCGAACGCGAGGCACAGGCGTCCTGCAGGCGGGCGATCAAGGCCAATCCCGAGTCGCGCGCGCGCGCGCGCTT
>NZ_JBNFNU010000153.1:0-9189 GCF_057364445.1 Xanthobacter sp. BG11Y11_SDJG | reverse complement strand
CCGCCTCACATCCGCGCCCCGGCCGCGTGCCGGAGCGCCCACAAGCGCTTTAAGAAAAATCACCACCTTCCAAGGACGAAACCCATGATGCGCCAGTTCGAGATCGCGCGCGAGGCGGAGGGGCGCTCCTCCTCAGCCGCCAAGGCGACCACCGACCTTGAGAAGGCCGCGAAGGATCGCGGCATCAAGTATTTCCTCATCTCCTACGTGGACCTGTTCGGCGGCCTCCGGGCCAAGCTCGTTCCGGCCTCCGCCATCGGCGCCATGCAGAAGGAAGGCGCCGGCTTCGCCGGCTTCGCCACCTGGCTCGACATGTCGCCGGCGGATTCCGACATGTTCGCCGTGCCCGATCCGGCGAGCCTCATCCAGCTGCCCTGGAAGCCGGAGGTGGGCTGGCTCGCCGCCGACCTCTTCATGGACGGCGAGCCGGTGGCCCAGGCGCCGCGCGCGGTGCTGAAGAAGCAACTCGCCGACGCGGCGAAGCTCGGCTACGAGATGAAGACTGGCGTCGAGTGCGAATACTTCCTCGTCTCCGCCGACGGCACCGCCATCTCGGACGCCTCGGACCGCGCCGAAAAGCCCTGCTACGACCAGTCCGCCTTGATGCGCCGCTACGACGTCATCAAGGAGATCTGCGACGCCATGCTGTCGCTCGGCTGGGGCGCCTACCAGAACGACCATGAGGACGCCAACGGCCAGTTCGAGATGAACTGGAACTACGACAACGCGCTGCTGACCGCGGACCGGCACGTCTTCTTCAAGTTCATGGTCAAGTCGATCGCCGAGAAGCACGGCCTGCGCGCAACGTTCATGCCGAAGCCGTTTCCGAACCTCACCGGCTCGGGCTGCCATGCCCATGTCTCGCTGTGGGCGAAGGGCAAGAACGCCTTCTCCGACCCCAAGGGCGAACTCGGCGTCTCCAAGCTCGGCTACGCCTTCATCGGCGGCCTGATCCACAATGCCGACGCGCTCTGCGCCCTCACCAACCCGACGGTGAATTCCTACAAGCGCATCAACGCCCCGCGCACGCTCTCGGGCGCCACCTGGTCGCCCAACACCGTGACCTATACCGGCAACAACCGCACCCACATGATCCGCATTCCCGATGCCGGGCGCTTCGAGTTCCGCCTCGCCGACGGCGCGGCCAATCCCTATCTGCTCCAGGCCGGCCTGCTGGCTGCGGGGCTCGACGGCATCGCCAATGCGCGCGATCCCGGCAAGCGCCTCGACATCAACATGTACACCGAGGGCCACAAGGTGAAGACGGCCAAGAAGCTGCCGCTGAACCTGCTGGACGCCCTGCGCAACCTGGAGAAGTCCAAGGTGCTGGCCGAGCGGCTCGGCGCCCCCTTCGTCGCCGGCTACCTCAAGCTGAAGACCGAGGAATGGAACGCCTATTCGCGCCACCTGACGCAGTGGGAGCGGGACAACACGCTCGACATCTGACGGACCTGTCTGCGTCGCGTCTTGCAAGACACGAGGGCCCCGGTGTTGATGCCGGGGCCCTTTCTTTTCGGCAGATCTGGTGGTCAATTCCTTGACGAGTTCTTGAGCAAAAAGGCGTCCAATTCTTTCGGTTTGACAAGGATCAAAGGAATTGCAGCCCGTTTTCTGTGCACCCTCGCCGTGCCCGGTGCAGCCGATAGATGCATTGGCGCCGGCGACCCAGGTGCTTGGAACGTCTCCGCTGCCGCGATTTTCCTCTGCGACGCGGCATCGCCGGGGACGCCTCGATAATTTTCCTTTTGGCTCAGCCTCTTGGCCATTCCCCACCGTCGCCGAACGTGCTCACGCAGCGGCATCCGCCGGGGCATCTGCCTCCCTGGCATAAAAGTTGCTCCACAGTGAAAACCTTGGCCCGACCGGAGGGGATCCTGCGGGGGCTCTGGCCAAAGGCGCAACAGCGTTCGGGGACCAGCATGACAGACCAATTGGCAGCCCTGACGACCATCTTCACGGAGTTCTATTACTTCCTGACGGTCGTCCTTATGTTCTTCATCCATGTCGGCTTCTGCATGTACGAGGTGGGTGCGGCGCGCGTGAAGAACGTGCAGCACACGCTGCTCAAGAACACCATGGCGATTCCCCTGGTGGGCCTCGCCTTCTTCCTGTTCGGCATGTGGATCTACATCGCCTTCCAGGGCTGGCCCATCTCCACCTCGGCGCTCAGCTTCACCACCGGCTTCGAGCCCTGGTCCACCAAGATCGCGCCGAACCTGTCGGACCGCATCTCCGGCGTGTTCTGGGCGGCGTTCGCGCTGTTCGGCATGACGGCGGCCTCCATCGTCTCGGGCGCCCTCATCGAGCGCACCAAGACGTCGGGCTTCTTCATCATCGCCATCTATGTGGGCGCCATCGCCTGGGTGATCCCGGCGGCCTGGGGCTGGGCGGGCAACGGCTGGATGTCCCAATATATGGGCTTCCACGACCAGTATTGCTCCGCCGTGCTGCACTCGGTGGCCGGCTTCGCGACGCTTGGCGTGCTGGTCTTCCTCGGCCCGCGCATCGGCAAGTTCGCGCCGGACGGGACGCCGCGCGAGATCCCGGCGCACAATCCCTGGCTCATCACCATCGGCCTGTTCATGATCTATGTGGGCTTCTGGGGCTTCTACGCCGCCTGCCACATCCCGATCGTTGACGTGGGCACCCAGGGCTCGCCCTACTTCACCGCCACCAACATCTACGGCGTGCCGATCACCCTGTCGGGCGTCACCATGAACTTCCTGCTCGCCTTGTTCGGCGGCATGGTCACCGCCTACATGATCTCCAACGGCAATGCCTACTGGACCTATTCGGGCGGCCTGACGGGGCTCATCTCGGCCTCCGCCGGCAACGACTTCTACCACCCCATCATCGCGCTGGTGATCGCGGTGGCCGGCACCATCATGGCCTACAAGCTGCACTTCTGGGTGGAGCGGAAGTTCAAGATCGACGACGCCGTCGGCGCGGTCGCGGTGCACGGCTATTGCGGCCTGTTCGGCGGCATCATCGCGGGCTTCGCCTTGTGGGGCTATCCGGCGGTGCTGCCCTCCGCCGGCGCGCTCGTCACCCTCGGCGAGGGCGTGGGCTGGTTCGGCGTGAACGCCGAGGGACTGCCGGTCATCACCCCGATCGGCAACATCCTCGGCTCGCTGATGTTCGCCATCGGCTTCGGCCTCATCCCCGGCCTCATCCTCGGCAAGCTGCTCGCCATGTTCGGCCTGCTGCGCGTGCCGTCGCACGTGGAGGTCATCGGCCTCGACGGCAAGCACGTGCACACCACCTACCCGCACCACTCGGGCACGGAAGCCGCATTCGAGAGCATCCAGCGCACGGAGGCCAAGCTCTGAGCCGTCGGGCTCGCACCTACCGGCCCGGAGCTGCGGCTCCGGGCGCCTTGCCCGCCATCATCCAGGACCTCAGGAGTTAGACCATGCATACCGGTGTCACATCGCTCGCGAAGCTGACCGAAATGGCGGAGGTCTATCCCTTCGCCGGTTACGAGCCGCTCTTCTCCGTGATCGCGCTCGTGTTCTTCATCGTCTTCATCGCCAAGCAGGTCTCCATGGACAAGCAGCTCCACGAGGAGCAGCTCGACCACACCTCCGAGGCGGTCGCCAGCCCGGCGGAGTGAAGGGATCGGGCGGCGGCGGCGCCTCCCTGTCCCGCCGGCGCGGCCCGAGACGTCGCGCGGCCCTTCGCGGGGCCGCGCGATTTCGCATGTTCAGGGCCGGTGCGGTGTCCCAAGGTCAGGCGCAGCCGGCCGCGGCCTCACGAGCCGGGATTGACGCGGCCCACGGTGAAGATCTGCACCCGCCGGTTTATGGGATCGGTCGGCTTCTTCGGGTCCAGCAGCACTTCCTCGCCGAGGCCCACTGCTTCAAGGCGCGTCGGGTTGACGTTGAACACCGTGACCAGCGCGCTCACCACCGCGTCGGCGCGGGCCTGGCTGAGCTTGAGGTTCAGTTCGCGCGGGCCGGTGACATCGGTGTTGCCGGTCACGATGAACTTGTAGCCGTGCAAGATCGGGTTGTGCATGGCATCGGCAATGGCGCCGAGCGTGCCGTAGGACGACGGCTCGATGATCGACGAGCCAAGGCGGAACTGGATCTGCACGTTGATCTGCGGCAGCCGGTCGAGGTTCAGCGCCAGAGAGGGGCGGGTGAGCTGCTCGCCGGGATTCTGCTCCATGTGGCGGCGGACCATGTCGCGCAGCTGCTGGGCGGTGATGCCCGGCGCCTTGTCGGTGAGGCCCTGGAGGCCGCTAAGGATCTGGCTGTCGGACAGCGCGGTCTGGGCCTGCGCGGGGCCGGCCGCAAGCGCGAGGGCGGCAATGAGCGCGAGGCGGGGCAAAGGCGACGTCATGGCGTTCGTCCTTGATCTGAGGGAAAGGGGGCGCATGATCACCGGTAGCCGGCGTCGGTGATGGCCTGGTTGCAGGCGGCGCTCACGACCCGCGTCGCCTGGAGCAGGCAGGAGAGCAGGTTGCCATCCTGGGGCACCATGCCGGGGCACAGCCGCGCCGTATCGGCGTTGCAGACCTGCGCGATGGAATCCTGCGCCGCATCGCGCTGGGCGATCGAGGCCCGGGCGAGCGCGTAGTCGCGCTTGCACTGGTCGCTCACCTGGCTGATCTTCTGATCCATGCAGGCGTGCAGCGCGCCGTTGCCGAGATTGACGTTCGCGCACAGGCGGTTGATGTCCGGCCCGCAGCTCTTGGCGAGTAGCGCGCCCGCCTGGGCATAGCTCATGGTCTGGGCCTGCGCCGCCGAGCCGGCGCCGGCGAGCACCGCCGCAGCCAGCAGAACACGTATGATCTTCATTGTTGTGCGCTCCACCCGAGGGAGAAGAAGGGCCCCTGGACAGCCGCAGGGGAAAGCCATCCTCGCACGGACCGGTCAAGAATGGGGATAACCATAACTGCCCCATGGTGAACGCGCGCAGCGGACCTTGCCTTCAGCCGGCGCGGGTGGCCGCGCCGCGCACCGCCACGGGGCCGGCGGCGCCGAGGAGGACCTCCAGCGAGGCCCGGCAGAATTGGGCCACCTCCTTCGGCAGGCGCCCCCATTCCTGGCGCCGCGACACCAAAGTGAGGCTGCGCGCGAAAGCGGGGCCCGGCAGCGGCGCGACGGCGAAGGCGTCGGCCGCGAGCCCCGCCTCGTGGATGCACAAAGGCGTCGTCACGGCGAATCCCGCCCCCGCCGCCACCGTCGCCGCCACCCCGAGCGGGGTGTCGAATTCGAGCCGCCGCGGCAGGTCGAGCTTGAGCCGGCGCAAATGACGCTCCACCTCGATGCCGGTCTTCGAGCGCGCCGAGAAGCGCACCAGCGGCAGGCGCGCCGCGAGCTGGGCCATGTCCTCCACCCGCGCCGGCGCCGGCTGGCCGGCAGGCAGCATCAGCACATAGGGCTCGCTGACGAGCGGGTGGCGCTCCAGGCCCTCCGTCTCCTCCAGCTCGTCGACGCCGGCGAGGAAGTCGAGCTGGCGCGTCAGCAGCGCGCTGGCATGGGCGGCGGTGAGGCCGGAGCGGATCCGAGACCTCTTCCGGCCGAGCCCCGCCAGATGGCCGCCCGAGGCGGCGCGCGAGCGCGCGGGTGAGCGAATCCACCAGCCGACGCGCACCAGGGGATAGCGGCTGCTACCGGTGTCGCGCAGCGCCGGGGCGATCTGGCGCGCCTCCGAGAGCAGCGCGCTTGCCCCGCTGGCGCAGGAGGCCGCCGGCGGGGGTGAGGCCGAGCGGGCGCACGGAGCGATCGAACAGCACCGCGCCCCATGCGGTTCTCCAGTTCCGCCACCGCCTGGGAGACCGCCGGCTGGGTGAGGCCGAGCCGGCGCGCCGCACCCGCCATGGCGCTCTCCTCGCAGACCGCGAGGAAGATTTCGAGGCTCCTCAGGTCGAACGGCAGCGCCTCGCTCCGTGGTGCCATTCCGTTCCCTCCCCGGCTCGCAATATATAATTGAGATTTATACTAGCGCATGAAACGCGCCTAGCTATGGTTTCATCAACGGCCGGTCGGGACGCCCCCGGAGCCCGGCGCAGCGGGGCCCGCGCCCCTTCGGATCGCGATTGATGTCCGCCTCCTCGTCGGTGAAATGGTCCCCGCATTATTCGGCCTTCAGCCTGCTGGCCAACGCCCTCTCCGGCCAGAAGGGCTGGCGCCCCGCCTGGCGCGACGCGGCCCCCAAGCCAGCCTATGACGTGATCGTGGTGGGCGGCGGCGGGCACGGGCTCGCCACGGCCTATTACCTCGCCAAGGAGCACGGCATAAGCAACGTGGCGGTGCTGGAGAAGGGCCATATCGGCTCCGGCAATGCCGGCCGCAACACCACCATCATCCGCTCCAACTATCTGCTGCCCGGCAACGAGCCGTTTTACGAATGGTCCATGAAGCTGTGGGAGGGCCTGGAGGCCGACCTCAACTTCAACGCCATGGTGTCCCAGCGCGGCGTGCTGAACCTGTTCCACTCGGACCCGCAGCGCGACGCCTATGCCCGGCGCGCGAACGCCATGCGGCTCGCGGGCGCCGACTCGGAGCTGCTGGACGCCGCAGGCGTGCGCGCGCTCGCCCCGTTCCTCGACTTCGCCAATGCGCGCTTCCCCATCAAGGGCGGCCTGCTCCAGAAGCGCGGCGGCACGGCGCGGCACGACGCGGTGGTGTGGGGCTATGCGCGCGCGGCCGACCGGCGCGGCGTCGACATCGTGCAGAATTGCGAGGTCACGGGCTTCCTGCGCGAGAACGGCGCGGTGGTGGGGGTGGAGACCACGCGCGGGCCGGTCCGCGCCGGCAAGGTGGCGCTCGCGGTCGCCGGCTCCACCTCGCGCCTCACGCGCCACCTCGACCTGCGCCTGCCGATCGAGAGCCATGCCTTGCAGGCCTTCGTGTCCGAGGGGCTGAAGCCGCTGGTGCCGGGCGTCATCACCTTCGGCATGGGGCACTTCTACATCAGCCAGTCGGACAAAGGCGGCCTGGTGTTCGGGGGCGATATCGAGGGCTACAACACCTATGCCCAGCGCGGAAACCTGCCGGTGGTGGAGGACGTGTGCGAGGGCGGCATGGCCATCATGCCGCTGATCGGGCGGCTCAGGCTGCTGCGCTCCTGGGGCGGGCTGCTGGACATGTCCATGGACGGCTCGCCGATCATCGACGTGGGGCCGCTGCCGGGCCTCTATCTCAACACCGGCTGGAACTACGGGGGCTTCAAGGCGACGCCGGCCTCGGGCTGGTGCTTCGCCCACACCATCGCGAAGGACGCGCCCCACGCGCTCAACGCCGCCTTCCGCCTCGACCGCTTCCGGAGCGGCCATGTGATCGACGAGAAGGGAGTCGGCGCCCAGCCGAACCTGCACTGATGCGCGCCTGCGTGATCACCCCCCAACCGCCGTCTTCCCCCCAACTGCCGTCATCCTCCGGCTTGACCGGAGGATCCACGCGCCTCCCAGCCGCGCGCCCCGGCCGCCGGATGGGCCCTCCGGTCAAGCCGGAGGGCGACGGCGGGGACGCGGGCGACGGAGCGCGCGAGGACAACGGCGCGCGAAGCAGCCCGCTCACGCAGGAAGAGGGCCTGACCATGCGCATTCCCTGCCCCTATTGCGGCGCGCGCGACGCCCACGAATTCGCCTATCTGGGCGATGCCACCGTGACCCGTCCCGACCCGGTGGCGGCGGACGCGCGCAATGCGTTCACGGCCTATGTCTATGACCGGGCGAACCCGGAAGGCCCGCACGACGAGTTCTGGTATCACGCGAGCGGCTGCCGGCGCTGGCTGAAGGTCACGCGCAACACCCGCACCCACGAGATCCTTGCCGTCGCCTTCGCCCGCGCCGAGGAGACGACGCCATGAGCCGCCTCGTTCACGGCGGGCTGGTGGACCGCAGCCGCACCCTCTCCTTCTCCTTCGACGGCGCCACCTATCGCGGCCATCCCGGCGACACGCTCGCCTCGGCGCTGCTGGCCAACGGGGTGCGCCTCGTCGGCCGCTCGTTCAAGTATCACCGCCCGCGCGGCATCGTCGCCGCCGGCTCGGAGGAGCCCAACGCCCTCGTCGAGCTGCGCATGGGCGCCCGGCGCGAGCCGAACACGCGGGCGACCACCGTGGAGCTCTATGGCGGCCTCATCGCGGCCAGCCAGAACCGCTGGCCGAGCCTCGCTTTCGACCTCATGAGCGCCAACCAGTGGCTCTCGCCATTCCTAGGCGCGGGCTTCTACTACAAGACCTTCATGTGGCCGTCGGCGCTGTGGGAGAAGCTCTACGAGCCCGTCATCCGCCGCGCCGCCGGCCTCGGCCGCGCCGCCGAGCGGCCGGACCCCGACCCTTACGAGAAGGCCAACGCCTTCTGCGACGTGCTGGTGGTGGGCTCTGGCGCTGCCGGCCTCGCGGCGGCGCTCGCCGCGGGCCGCTCCGGCGCGCGGGTGATCCTCGCCGAGGAGGACTTCCGTCTGGGCGGCCGGCTGCTCAGCGAGTTCGCCGCCATCGGCGACGGCCCGGCGCGCGACTTCGCCGCCGCGGCGGAGGCGGAGCTGTCGAGCCTGCCGAACGTGCGCCTCATGGCCCGCACCACGGTGTTCGGCGCCTATGACGGCGGCACCTATGGCGCGGTGGAGCGGGTGAGCGACCACCTCCCCGTCCCGGCGCCCTTCGCGCCGCGCCAGCGCCTGTGGCGCATCGTGGCGAAGCGCTGCGTGCTGGCGGCGGGCGCGTTCGACCGCCCCATCGTGTTCCCCGGCAACGACCGGCCGGGCGTGATGTCGGCGCTGGCGCTCGCCACCTATGCCACCCGCTACGGCGTGAGCGCGGGCCAGACGGCGGCCTTCTTCGTCAACAACGACCATGCCTTTGCCGCCGCGCTCCATGCGGCGGAGGCCGGGGTCAAGGTGGAGGCCATCGTCGATGTGCGCCCCGACCCGGCGCTGGCCGCGCGGGCGCAGGCGCTCGGCATCAGGGTCATCCAGGGCGAAGTGACGGGCACGTCCGGCAAGTGCCTCTCCGCCGTCACCGTGCGCACCGCCACGGGCAGCGAGACGCTCCAGGTGGAGGCGCTCGGCGTATCCGGCGGCGCGACGCCCAACCTCAACCTCACCACCCACATGGGCGGACGGCCCACCTATGACGAAGCCCTCTGCGCCTTCGTGCCCGGCGCCCTGCCCCCCGGAATGGCGGTGGCGGGCGCGGCGGCGGGCGCCTTCCCGCTCCAGGACTGCCTCGACACCG
>NZ_JBNFNU010000152.1:0-9269 GCF_057364445.1 Xanthobacter sp. BG11Y11_SDJG | reverse complement strand
CGCGGGCACGCCCCGCCCCCGCCCACGGCCGCCCCGGAGGCCCGACGGCCTCGCCTCCAAGCCGCTCTACCGCCAGGTGCGGGAGTCCCTGATCCGCCGCATGGTGGAAGGCGTCTGGGCGCCCGGCGCGCCTTTGCCCAGCGAGATGCAGCTCGCGGCGGAGCTGCGCGTCAGCCAGGGCACGGTGCGCAAGGCGCTGGACGAGATGGCGGCGGAAAATCTCGTGGTGCGCCGCCAGGGCCGCGGCACCTTCGTCGCCCGCCACGACGAGGACCGCATCCTGTTCCAGTTCTTCAAGCTGGTGTCGGACGACGGCGTGCGCCGCTTTCCCGAAAGCCGGGTGCTTTCCATCGCCAAGGGCAAGGCGAGCGAGGCCGAGGCGCAGGCGCTCGCGCTGGTGCGCGGCGCGCGGGTGATCCGCATCCGCCGCATGCGCGCGCTCGACGGCGCGCCGATCCTGGTGGAGGACCTCGCTTTGCCCGAGACGCTGTTTTCCCGGCCTCGTCGAGGCGGGCGTGCCGAACAACGTCTATGGCCTGTATGCCGCGCGCTACGGCGTCACCGTGGCGCGGGCGCGCGAGAAGCTGAAGGCGGTGGCCGCGCCGGCCGAGGATGCGGCGGTGCTCGGCGTGCCGGCGGGCACCCCGGCTTTGCTCATCGACCGCCTCGCCTTCTCGCTGGAGGAAGTGCCGGTGGAATGGCGCATCAGCCTCTGCCTCACGGGCACCATGCACTATCTCTCCGACCTCACCTGAGGAGGGAGGCGGCGTGTCTCATTTCTTGAACTCGTTGAGGTAGCCGGTCACGATCAGCTCTCGGACACACGCCTGGACCACCGCCAGAAAGGCCCCGACACTCCCCGTGACGTCGTCCCGACTGCGAAGAATGACTCCGCCGGGGCGCGGCGGCGTGCGGATTTCGCAGGGCAGGGTTCTGAGGTTTCCTCTGATCAGGTCCCCCACCAAGGCCAGGCGCGAGAGCACCGAGATGACGTCTGTGGCCAGAATCAGCTCACGGATGAGCGACATGGAGCTTGCCCGCAGCACCGGGGGCCGAATCTTGACGCCGTTTCTCGGATCGCGCGATCCACGTCCTGACCGATGCGCTGGGTGAGAGTCGGCAGGACGGCGCGCTGCGTCGGCAGGGCGCGCAGATCTCCAGCCCCGCCGAGAAGATGGGATGGCCCTCCCGTGCGAGCACCGCCAGGGGTTCGTGATAGAGCGCTTCGCGGTGGAAGGTGTCCCCCGCCTCCGCGTCATAGAGCCGGCCGAGAACAAGATCGACCTTGCCTGCGGCAAGCAGAGCCAGGAGCTCATTGGTGCGGCCTTCCACCACTTGAATGGCGATCTCGGGATATTCCATCGCGAACAGCGAGAGCACGCGCGGCAGAAGGCCGGTGGCGGCGGACGGCAGCACACCGATCGCCGCCGTCTCCGAAAGCCCGCTCTCCAGCAAGGAAAGGTCGTCGGGGATGCGTTCGACCTCCGCGAGAATCCGACGGGCGCGTGCGAGCACCATCTCGCCGGACCTCGTGGGCGTGACCCCGCGCGGCAAGCGGTCGAACAGGCGCACGCCGAGATAGTCCTCGAGCTCAAGCAGGTTGCGTGTGGCGGCCGGCTGGGTCAGGCCGAGCGACTTCGACGCCTTGACGATGCTGCCATGTTCGGCGACCGCCACTGCGACCCGCAATTGCCGGATGCGCAGGCGCTGCCTCAGCAGGGAATAGCTCTTCAGGGCCACGAGTCCTCCATTCCCGGCCGCCGCCTTGGCCCTCCGGACCGCTATCTATATCGAAAACGGCATAGCTTGATGCAATAAATTGGATCGTCGTGGCGACGTACCGTCGCTAGCTTTCGTGCGGATATCGCCTGGATAGAGGCCGAGCCAAACCGTGCGGAGGATATTAAGTGCCTGAAAAGACTTTTGTTGTTGTGAGCGCCACGTGGGCGACTTCGTCTGGCGCGCGGGCGGCGCCATCGCTTCCCACGCCCGGCGCGGATTTCGTCCCATCGTTATTTGCTTGAGCTACGGCGCGATCGGGGAATCGGCCCGCCTCTATACCGAGCCCTCCATGACCGCCGCCAAGGCGCGCGACATCCGCCGCGCCGAGGCCGAGCAAGCGGCCAAGATCCTCGGCGCGGAGATTCATTTCCTCGATGCCGAGGACTATCCCTTGCGCGCCACGCCGCAGATGTTCGAGTGGACCGTCAAGCTGCTGCGGGAAGCCCAGCCCCAGTTCATGATCACCCATCCGCGGTCGACCCTTCGAACTGGGATCACGTGGAGACCTGCCGGTTCGCGCTCGAGACGCGCCAGGTGGCCCAGGCCCAGGGCCGGCCGTGGGGGCCGGTAGCCGGCGCCCCGCAGGTCTACAGCTTCGAGCCGCACCAGCCCGAGATCTGCGCGTACGTGCCCGACACCCACCTCGACATCTCCGACGTGTGGGATGTGAAGTGGCAGGCGATCCAGTGCATGGAGAGCCAGAAGGCGATCTGGGACTATTACAAGGGCGTCGCCGAAAAGAACGGCAACCTTGCCCGCCGCCGCAATTTCGGCGCCGCGACCCATGCCGAGAGCTTCCAGCGCATCTTCCCCTCCATCGTGCGCGGCCTCGAGCCCGCCTGACCGTCGCCAGCTCCGGACAAGCACGCGCGCCGACCCGGCGCGCCGCACCAAACACCAGGCCAGGAAGACGCCATGCTCAAGAAGAGGATCACGCTCGCCTTGCCGCGCTGCTGCTGGCGGCGGCGCCCGCGGCCGCGGCGACCCCAATCCCTCAAAAGCCGGTGACGATCTATGTGGGCTTCTCGCCCGGCGGCGCGGTCGACACCGTCGCCCGCGCGCTGCGGAGCACCTGTCGGCCAGCCTCGGCCAGACTTTTGTCGTCGAGCCCAAGCCCGGCGCCGGCTCCAACCTCGCGGCGCGGGCTGTCACCGGCGCCGCGCCGGACGGGCACACGCTGCTCCTCGGTACCAACGGGCTCGCCATCAACATGGCGCTGTTCAAGTCGCCCGGATTTGACGTGGAGAAGGATCTGCAGCCCATCTCGCTGGTGGGCGAGATCCCCTCCGTTATCGCGGCCAATCCAGCCTTTCCGGCCAACAATGTGGAAGAGCTGGTCAAGCTCGCGAAGGAGAAGCCGAACGAGATTGCGTTTGCGACCCCCGGCATCGGCTCGCTGCCGCACCTCGCCATGGCGCTGGTCGCCAAGCAGGCGGGGATCGAGCTGCGGCATATCCCCTATCCCGGCGGACGCCCCGCGGTGACCGACGCCATCGGCGGCCACGTCCCCCTGGTGGTGGTGAATGCACTCGAGGCCGCGCCGCACATCCGCGCCGGCCAGCTGAAAGGCATCGCGGTTACCGGCCCTCAGCGTCTTGTCTCCCTCCCGAACACGCCGACAGTGGCGCAGGACCCGCGTTTCGCCGGCTACGAGGCACAGACTTGGTGGGCCCTGTTCGCCCCTGCCGGTACGCCGCAGCCGGTGGTGGACAGGCTGGCGTCAGCGGTTCGCAAGGCGCTGACCGATCCGGCCCTGCGCCAGCGGATCGAAAGCGTCGGCGGCACCGTGCATTCCTCCACTCCGCGGGAGCTCGCGGCCTTCGTCGCCGCCGAGCGCGCCAAATGGGGGGAGTTGATCCGCCAGCTCGCCCTGCCGCCCAACTGAGCGCCGCCCGTCCCGGACGACCAGGCCGGGACGGGCTTCCCTTTCTCCCGCATAGGTCCATGGCGATGGCATTCGGCTTCAGGATCAAGGAACGGTTCACCCGCGTGCCGGCGCAGTTGGCGGAGCGCTTCAGGGGCCTGCCGACGGCGAACATCAGCGACGCCATGTCCCGCATCCAGGGCAGTGGCGCGGTGCTCCGTCCGCTGCACGACGGCAGCCCACTGGTTGGACCGGCGCTGACCGTGCGCACCCAACCCGGCGACAACCTGATGGTCCATAAGGCGATGGACATCGCTGAACCGGGCGACGTCATTGTCGTCGATGGGGGTGGTGCTCTCCACAACGCCCTGATCGGAGAATTGATGATCACCTATGCGCAGGTGCGGGGGGTCGCGGGGTTCGTCATCGACGGGGCGGTGCGGGACCTCGATTTCATCCGCAGGAGCCCGATCCCCATCTTCGCGGCCGGGGTGTCCCATCGCGGGCCATACAAAAACGGGCCAGGCGAGATCAATCTCCCGATCTGCCTCGGCGGCATGGTGGTGGAGGCGGGCGACCTGATCGCGGGCGATGCCGATGGCGTCGTGTCCGTCCCGAGGCGGGACGCCGAGCAGATCCTTGCCTCCGCTCTTGCCAAACAGGCGTCCGAACGGCGCCAACTGGCGGCGACCCTGGAGCGAACGCTGGATCGCAGCTGGGTCGATGCCGAACTCGCCAAGCTAGGCTGCGTGTGCGAGTCGGATCCCGACTAGCCGCGGCGGCACCGCTTGGCGGCACGCGCTGAGGCGGGCACCTTGGCGGCTCCGGCCCCGCAGCCGCCGTTTCCGGAGCAGCCCATGGATTGCCGCCTCGTCTACACCACGTTCCCCGATCGCACCGCCGCCGAGGAGGCCGCGTGCGCTTTGCTGGAGCGGCGGCTCATCGCCTGCGCCAACATCCTGCCGGGCATGGTCTCGCTCTATCGCTGGGAGGGAAAGACCGAGCGCGCCGAGGAAGTGGTGATGCTGCTGAAGACCACCGCCGCCCGCGCCGACGAGGTGGCGGCGGCCGTGGCCGCGCTCCACCCCTACGAGGTGCCGGCGATCGTGATCCTGCCGTCGCGGGCGGTGGCGCGCCGTTCCTCGCCTGGATCGCCGCCGAGACGGCGTGAGCGATCAGGCCGCCTTCAGCAGGCGGTAGAGATCGCGGCGGATCAGCTCGTTGCCGGCAATCACGTGGCCCTTGTCGAGAATCTTGTCGCCGTCGTCCATGTCCGAGACATAGCCGCCCGCCTCGCGCACCAGGATCAGCCCCGCCGCCATGTCCCAGGCCGCAAGGTTGCGCTCCCAGAAGGCATCGAAGCGGCCCGCCGCCACCCAGGCGAGGTCGAGCGCCGCCGAGCCGGTGCGCCTGAGGCCCGCCACCTGGGTCTGCACCGCCTCCAGCTCGCGGTTGAACTGGCCGTGGTCGCCGCGCCCCATGTGCGGCAGGCCGCAGCACACCACCGCATCGGAAAGCTTCTTGCGGGCGGCGACGCGGATGCGCCGGTCGTTCATGAACGCGCCCTGGCCGTGCTCGGCGATGAACAGTTCGTCCGCCACGGGATTGTAGATCGCGCCCGCCACCGGCGTGCCGTTCCGCACCAGCGCCACCGAGATGGCGAACATGGGGATGCCGTGCAGGAAGTTGGTGGTGCCGTCGAGCGGGTCCACCACCCATTCGTTGGCGGGGTCGGTGCCCTCCACCCGGCCGCGCTCCTCCATCAGGAAGCCGAATCCGGGACGCGCCTTGGACAGCTCGGCGAACAGCACGTCCTCGGCCTTGCGGTCGGCGGCGGAAACGAAGTCCGCCGGTCCCTTCATGGACACCTGGAGCTGCTCCACCTCCCCGAAGTCGCGGGCCAGCGCGCGGCCGGCCTTGCGCACGGCCTGCACCATGACGGTCATGAGGGGGGTACGGATCATCGCGAAAGGGTTCCCGGAATTGGCCATGCATGCGCCCGCGGACGGGCGCGCCTCGAATGGGCAGGCGTGAAGTCGGCGCGAGGTGTGCCCGCGACATGCGGCGCCGTCAAGGCAGGGCTTCGGATCGGGGACCGGCGCCCTCAGCCGCCCCACTTGCGCGCCAGCGCCTCGGCCTTCTGGCGGTCGGCGTCGGAGAGCTTGGCCACCACGTCGTCCAGCAGGGGGTCGCCGAGCCCCTTCTTCTTCGCCACCAGGTGCCAGCTGGCCGCCGCCACCTTGTCCTGGCCGGTGCCGCGCCCGACCGAGAGCAGGCGGGCATAGCGGTTCTGGGCGATGGCGTTGCCGGACAGCGCGCGCGGCGGAACAAGACGGCCGCCGCCGCCTCATCCTTCGGTACGCCGACGCCGTTGAACAGCATGATGGCGAATTCCACCTGCGCGGTGACGTGGCCGAGCCGGGCCGCCTTCGCCATCAGCCTGGCGGCGCGCGCGGGGTCCCGGTCGACCCCGTTGCCGTCCTTCACCAGGACGGCGAGCGCATAGACCGCATCCTCGAGGTCGGAATTGCCGGCCACCTCGAACCAGTGCGCGGCTTCCGGCACGTCCTTGGGCACGGCGCGGCCCTGAAGATAGAGCAGGCCGAGATTGTAGGCCGCCGCCCCGCTGCCCTTCTCCGCCGCCGCCTTGAACAGGCGCGCGCTCCGCCTCGTCCGGTGTGGCGATGAGCGGGAACGACCACAGCCGCCGGAACACCTGCGCCATCTCCTCCCCCGCATGGGGGCCGCACGATCGCGCAGGCCTGGCACACGGCCGTCGATGCGCGCGCGCGTCGCCTTGAACCACAGCGCCTGCGCCCGCTCGCCGGCGCGCGAAAGCGCCGGCCCGCCGCCGAACACGGTCATCAGGCGGAACGGGCCCTCGTGCGCGGCGATGGCGTCGAGGCCGGCAAGATACGCTGCCTCGTCGCCTCGCCATAGGGCTGGTGGAAGCGCAGCACCAAAAGGCTGCCGGGTTCCTCGTCGAGACGCACCATCAGAAGGTCTTGCGGTAGCCGAGCGTCACCGTGCGACCCCAGGCCATCACGGGCAGGTTGCGGGTGGCGGTGGCCGAAGGGTTCTCGTACTGCGCATCGAGCAGGTTGCTGACCGAGGCATAAGCGAGGCCGCCGCCGAAGGGGTGGCTGATGGCGGCATTGAAGGTGTAGCCGCTCTCGATCACATAGGTGCCGGTGCCGTCGAACACGTCGCGGCCGGACCAGCCCTCCATCTCCAGGCGCACGATGTGCCGGCCTGGAAGGCATACTGCCCCCAGAAGGTGCCGCGCACCGGGGTGGCGATGCGGTTGTTGGGCAGGAAGGCGTCGATCACGCCGTCGTCGTCGCTGTCCCACTGGCCTTCCCGGAAGGTGCCGTTGGCGCCAACCGTGAACTGGTCGTTCACCTGGTATTCGGCGGTCGCCTCCACGCCATAGATCACTTCCTTGGTCTGGGAGACGGTGTTGGTGGAGGCGACGAAGTTCACGCCCGCGTCCGAGGTGGAGTAGTAGCCGGCCAGGCTCCCCCGGAAGCGGCCCGCGCTGCCGCGGATGCCGAGCTCCCAGTTGTTGACGATCTGCGCCTCGATGCCGAGGTCGTCGTAAGACATGGAGAGCTTCTTCGGGCAGGTATAGTTCACCGGCGGGAACGGCCCCATGCCGATATAGCAGCCGTAATAGAGGATTTCCGACGCCCCCGAGGCGCCGGCGCGCCGGGTGAAGGCGCCGATGTCCGGCAGCGCGAAGCCCTGGCTGAAGCCGCCGTAGAGCTCGCTGGTCTCGGTGAGCTTGTAGGTGCGCCCACGTTGAAGGTGGGCGCGGAATACTGGTACTGGCCCCCGGTCACCGGCAGGTCCGGCAGCACCGCATAGCCGAGCCCGGAGAAGCCGATGAACACCGGCGGGCGCACGAAGTCGCTGACCGTGAGATCCAGCAGCTCGTAGCGGGCGCCGGCGCGCACCACGATCTTTTCGCCGATCGGCACCTGCAGCTGGCCGAAGGCGGCGTAGCTCATCTGCGAGAGCGGGGTGAAGATGTTCTGGCCGTTGGTCAGCGTCTGCCAGGTGTCGTCGTGGACGATGTCGCCGCCCCAGGTGAAGGTGGCGCCCTTCAGGAACGAGATCGGCGTGTCGATGGTGAGGTTGAGGCCGGTGCGCTCGGAATAGAGTTCGCTCTGATTGTAGGGCGAGGTGGGATTTCCGAGGTTGCCCGAGTAATAGACCGCGCCGTTATAGTCGATGCTGAAATCGGAGAAGTTGAAGCGCTTCTTCACGTCGTTGTAATAGGCCAAGAGCGACAGGTTGCCGAGCGCGAAGGCGCTGTCGGTGTAGCGCGCGCTCACGGTCTTGGTGTCCTCCAGCACGCATGCCGGTGTAGAAGTTGCCGAAGTCGGGCTGGGCGTAGGGCAGGCCGTAGCGCGTCATCCACTGCGGGTTCTGCTCCAGATAGGTCCAGCCGGCGGAGACCTCCAGGCGCTTGGTGGGATCGAAATTGTAGCCGATCTTGCCGAAGAAGTTGCCGCGCCCGAAGCGGTCGCCGCCGCCCTGGCCGAGCATGCCGTCCGACGGCAGCTCGTTGCCGGCGCCGTCATAGGTGCGGTCGGCGAACGTGCCGGTGCCGGTGAAGATGTAGTCGAAGCCGGTCTTCGAGCCGCCCGTCACCGTCGCCGAGACCTCCGGCGCCAGCGAGTTGCCCGGATCGGCGGTGAACATGCGCAGCGCGGTGTTGATGGAGACCTGCGGCTTGCCGTCCTGCGGGCGCTTCATGATGAAGTTCACGGTGCCGCCGGTGGCGCCCGAGCCGTAGAGGCTGGAGGCGCCGGCCACCACCTCGATGCGCTCCACCGCGTTGAGGTCGATCAGCGGCAGGATGCGCGAGACGTTGCGCAGGGGCGTGTTCTGCGGCACGCCGTCGATCATCACCAGAAGGTCGCGGCCGCGGAAATTCTCGGACGCGCTGGAGATGGTCTGCGTGGACGGCGAATAGCCGGGGATCAGCTTCGCCAGCACCGCGGCGGCGTTGTTGGTCAGCTCCAGTTGTTCCTGGATCTCCGCCTGGTCGATCACCCGCACCGTCTGCGGCACGTCGGCGATGGGGCGCTCGGCGCGCGCCGCCGTCACCACCAGCGTGTCGAGGGTGATCTCCTCGCTCTGGCCGGGGGGGCTGCGCGTCCTGCGCGCGGGCGGCGGGGGCGGCGGCGAGCGCCGCCAGCAGCGCGCCCGCACCTACGGCGCAGGGGGTCAAAGACCCGAATGAAGCACGAGGCATCGAAGAACGAGGCATGGAAGAACGAGGCATGTGTCCGCCCGCAGTTTTAAGTCGTTCTGAAAAAGGAGCCTCCCCAGCCGTCCGAAAATCCAAGTCGGCCGTGGATCGCGTACAGCTTTCATGCGGCCGACGCTCTCTGCATGTCTTGGACTGGGGCGCCGGAAAAGATGGACTGGAGCGAACCGCGGATGATAATCATGAGGCTGTCGCAATTCGGCAACGATTTAGAAACGTTCTACTATGCGTGATGCCTTCTCCCCCGCCTGGTTCGACGGCGCCGGCGTGCCGCCCCCCGAGCGGCCGGCGGAATTCGCCCGCGCCTTCCGCGCCGCGCTGGCGGACGTGGACATCGAGGTGGCC
>NZ_JBNFNU010000151.1:0-9303 GCF_057364445.1 Xanthobacter sp. BG11Y11_SDJG | reverse complement strand
TCAAGGACGCGCGCCGCGCCGCGGCGGACTTCGCCGGCCTCGCGGAAGAGGCCGAGGCCAAGGCGCGGGCGGCGGTGGTGGCGCATCCGCTGGCGCTGGTGGCCGGCTGCCTCTTCGCCGGTTTCGTGCTGGGGAAGATCTGGAGACGGCGATGAACGACATGGACACGCTGGTGCGCAATCTGCGCATCCTGCTGAAGGCGGACCTCATCATCGCCGAGCTCGCCATGCGGCGGCTCGCGGCGCGGTCGGTGCTGTTCGTGTTCGCCGGCCTCGTGGCGGCGAGCGCGTTCGGCATGTTCGCCTTCGCCGGCTTCCTGCTGCTGGAGGAGGCTTACGGCACCAAGGCCGCGGCCGCCATCAGCGGCGGCGTGGGGCTGGTGGTGGCGCTGGTGCTGGTGCTGATCGCCTCGTCCATCAAGCCGGGCCGCGAGGATCAGGTGGCGACCCAGGTGCACGAGGCGGCGCTGCTGGCGGTGAGCACCGAACTGAAGGTCGTCGGCGGCCAGGCCCAGCGCCTCGCCGCCTTCGTCCGCTCGCCGTTCGACACCGCGCTGCCGAGCATCGCCCTCACCCTCTTCGGCTATGTCATGAAGATGCTGCGCGGCCGCGGGGGCGGCGGCGCCTCCGGCTGATCCAGCTTCCCTCAGGCCTTGCGCACCCAGCGCCCGCTCTCGTCCTGCTGCCAGTAGGTGAGGGCGGCGCCCAGCGCCTTCGCCTCCTTCCAGCGCGCGCGCGCGGCGGCGACCTGCTCGTCGTCGCGCCCGTCGAAGAGATAGACCAGGCGCTCATAGGGCGCCGGGTCGGGCAGGGCCACCCCGTCCACCAGGAAGCGCACCGTCGCGCCGTTGGGGTTCGCGTCGGAAGTCGCGATCAGCACTGGCTGGCGCTCCGGCTGCGGCTGCGCATCCGTGCCGTGGGGCAGGAAGGACGCCTCGCTGTAGGTCCACAGATGCGCGTCGAGCGCATCGCGCCGCTCGGGTGAGCCGCACTCCACCACGCACCGCCAGCCGCGCTCCAGCGACTTCTCCAGCAGCGCCGGCAGCACCGCTTCGAGCGGGCGGCGTTCGAGGTGGTAGAAGAGGATTTCTGACATAACCTGTGGTAGAGTATCCGAATTGGGGGAGACGACCAATGCGCGCTCGGCTTGCCTTTTTCGTTTGCCTGCTGGCTGTCAATCCAAGTTTTGCCCAGGCCATCAAAGACTGCCCGAATGGGGCGAACAATTGCAACGGTTGCGCAGATGGCCGTACCGGCTGTTCGGGCGCTGGGTCGGGGCCGGGCGCAGCCCCGCCTGCTCAATCGTTGCCCGGTATCACGCCATTTCCGGGCACGCCAGTAAATCCAGGTCCCGCGCCACTGCTAAAACCGTCAGAGCTCAAAAAACTTGAGAATATCGGATCAGAAAAAATTCGCAATACTCAATAATCTGAGCCAGGTGATTATCGTGGAGTATTTAAATATTTATAAGGTGGCGCTGCTTTATGGCTTGGCCCCCTTTCTCGTCTCGATCGGGGTTGCCGTGGGCCTAGCCATTCTGATCGGGCGGCTATTGCGGTTCAGCCTCACGACCCTCGTTCCCGTGTCCCTTGCGTTCTCTGCCATCGGCGCCGCGACGGGCTATTTCATGGGTGCAAGTCGCGACAGTGCCGTGGCTGCCGTCGCGCCCGCCATCCTGACATTCGTATCCGGCGTCGTCGCTTATCAGTTCGCCAAGCGCGGGGAAACGTTGGAGCCGCTGCGAAAAGTGCTGCCGCTGGCCATCAGCTCGATGTTCCTCGCCTCGGTCGTTTCTGCTTCGCTGGCATCAGCCGGGAGGCAAGGCACCGAATTATACACGCGTTACATGGATGAATTCTACAAGAACCAAACTCTGAATAATGAAGTTCTGAGAAAGGAGCGTCTGCTGCGGTTCGAGAAGGTGACGCTGCCCATTGAGCTTGAGCAATCCAAGCGGGCGCTGGGATCGCCCGATCCAGCGCCCGTGCTTGTGCCTTCGCCGGCACCTTAGCTCACCCCTCGTAGTGATCCTTCACCAGCTGGTTGAGCAGGCGCACGCCCCAGCCCGAGCCCCAGCTCTTGTTGATGTCGCTCGGCGGCGAGGACATGGCGGTGCCGGCGACGTCCAGGTGCGCCCAGGGGGTCTTGTCCACGAAGCGCTGGAGGAACTGCGCCGCCGTGATCGAGCCGGCATTGCGCCCGCCCGTGTTCTTCATGTCGGCGAACTTCGAATCGATCAGCTTGTCGTATTCCGGCCCGAGCGGCAGGCGCCACACCTTCTCGCCGGTCTCCTGGCCTGCCTTGGCGAGGCGCTGGGCCAGTTCGTTGTCGTTGGAGAACAGGCCCGCATGGTCGGTGCCCAGCGCCACCAGGATGGCGCCGGTCAGCGTCGCGAGGTCGATCATGAACTTCGGCTTGAAGCGCTCCTTGGCGTACCAGAGCACGTCCGCCAGCACGAGGCGGCCCTCGGCGTCGGTGTTGACGATCTCGATGGTCTGGCCGGACAGCGAGGTGACGATGTCGCCGGGGCGCTGGGCGGCGCCGTCGGGCATGTTCTCCACGATGCCGATGACGCCCACCGCATTCACCTTCGCCTTGCGGGCGGCGAGCGCATGCATGAGGCCGGTGACGCAGGCGGCGCCGCCCATGTCGCCCTTCATGTCCTCCATGCCGGCCGCGGGCTTGATGGAGATGCCGCCGGTGTCGAAGGTCACGCCCTTGCCGATGAAGGCGACCGGCGCCTCGCCCTTGGCGCCGCCGCGCCACTGCATGACGACGACGCGGCTCTCCTTGATGGAGCCCTGGCCGACGCCGAGCAGCGCGCGCATGCCGAGCCGGGCGAGGTCGGCGTCGTCGAACACCTCCACCTCGACGCCCACTTTCTTCAGCGCCTCGGCGCGGCGGGCGAATTCCGGCGGGTCGAGCACGTTCGGCGGCTCGTTGACGAGGTCGCGGGCGAGGATCACGCCGTCCGCCACCGCCGCCTTGGCGGCATAAGCGCGCTTGGCCGCCGGCTCGTCGGACACCAGCAGCGTCACGGCGAGCGCGCCGCGCTCGGCCTCGTCCTTCTTCTTGGTCTTGTAGTGGTCGAAGCTGTAGCTGCGCAGGGCGATGCCCAGCGCCACCTCGGCCGCGTCGTCGGCGGAGACCTTGGCGCCGGGCAGGTCCAGCACCAGCGTCGCCTCGCGGGCGGAGGCGGGGATCTTGCCGGCGACGAGGCCGCCGAGCTTGAGGAAGTCGGCGCTCTTCAGCTCCTTGGCCTTGCCCACCGAGATCACGATCAGGCGCGGCGCCTCCAGGCCGGCGGGCGCCAGCAGATCGAGGCCGGTCCAGGCCTTGCCCTTGTAGCGCTCGGCATCGAAGGCGCGGGTGAGCGCGGCGTCCGCGCCCTTCACCAGCTTCTGCGTCGCCGCGCCGAAGGCGAGGCTCTCGTCGGTGAGGACGACGACGACGCCCTTCGGCGCCGCGCTGTGCTTGGCAAACGAGACGGTGACGGGCTCGGACATGAAGGGCTCCAGGCGGGGACTGCGGCGCGCGCGGCGCAGGACGATCTTTGGCAGAGCGAGACGCCGCAGCGGCACGTTCCTTGGCGCGCGTCATCCCCCGGACAAGCCGGGGCATGACGGTGCGGTCAGGCAATAGCGGCGGCGACCATCAGGCCGGGCCGCTCACGGGGAGCCCTCAGGCGCCGGCTTCCTCGGCGGGGGCAGCGGCCTTCTCGGCCTTCTCCTTGGCGCGCTCCTTGGCCTTCTCGCCGGGCTCGGCCTTCTTCGGGTTGTTCTTCGCCTCGCGCTTCAGGAGGCCGGCGGCGTCGAGGAAGCGGGCCACGCGGTCGGTCGGCTGGGCGCCCTTGTCGAGCCAGGCCTTGGCCTTCTCGGTGTCGAGCACCACGCGCTCGGCCGCATCCTTGGCCAGCAGCGGGTTGAAGGAGCCGATCTTCTCGATGAAGCGGCCGTCGCGCGGCGAGCGCGAGTCGGCGACGACGATGCGGTAATAGGGACGCTTCTTGGCGCCGCCACGGGCGAGACGGATCTTCAGGGACATTTTCAGTTTCCTTGCGTTTCAGTGTGTTCGGAACGGTTTTCTTGAGCCGTCATGCCCCGGCTTGTCCGGGGTATCCACCCGTCCGCCGGGCTGACCTTTGGAAGGTCCGCTCCGGCCCACGGTGGACCCCCGGACAAGCGGGGGGTGACGGCAGCAACTGGGGAACGGTCACTTCTTCTTGCCGGGCCCTCCCAATCCAGGAAAGCCCTTCGGCAGGCCGGGCAGGCCGCCGGGGAAAGTGGGGGGCAGGCCGCCGCCCCGGCAGGCCGGGGAAGTTCGGCGGCAGGCCGCCGCCGGGCGCGCCGCCAGGCATCTTCTCGGCCATCTGCTTGAGCATTTCGGGGGAGGGGCCGCCGCCGCCCATGCCCATCATGCCGGCAAGGCCCGCGAGCGGACCGCGCTTGCCGGCGGCGCCGCCCATGGCCTTCATCATGTCGGCCATCTGGCGGTGCATCTTCAGCAGGCGGTTGATTTCCTCCACCTTGGTGCCAGAGCCGGCGGCGATGCGGCGCTTGCGCGAGGCGTCGAGCAGCTTCGGCGCCCGGCGCTCCTTGGGCGTCATGGAATTGATGATCGCCACCTGCCGCTTGAACAGCTTGTCGTCGAGATTGGCGCTGGCGATCTGGTTCTTCACCTTGGCGACGCCGGGCAGCATGCCCATGAGCCCGCTCATGCCGCCGAGCTTCTGCATCTGATTGAGCTGGTCGCGCAGGTCGTCGAGATCGAACGCGCCCTTGCGCATCTTCTCGGCGACGGCCTTCGCCTTCTCGATGTCGATGTTCTCGGCGGCCTTCTCGACCAGCGCGACCACGTCGCCCATGCCGAGGATGCGGCCGGCCACGCGGTGCGGATCGAAATCCTCCAGCGCGTCCATCTTTTCGCCGGTGCCCAGCAGCTTGATGGGCTTGCCGGTGACGGCGCGCATGGAGAGCGCGGCGCCGCCGCGGCCATCACCATCCGCGCGGGTCAGAACGATGCCGGTGAGGCCGACGCGGCCGTCGAAGGCCTTGGCGGTGTTCACCGCGTCCTGGCCGGTGAGGCTGTCGGCGACCAGCAGCACTTCGTGCGGCTTGGTGGCGGCCTTCACCTCGGCCACCTCGGCCATCAGGCCTTCGTCCAGCGTCACGCGGCCGGCGGTGTCGAGCATCACCACGTCGTAGCCGCCGAGCTTCGCCGCCTCGATCGCGCGGCGCGCGATCTGCACGGCGGACTGCCCGGCGACGATGGGAAGGGTCGCGACCTCCACCTGCTTGCCGAGCGTCGCCAATTGCTCCATGGCCGCCGGGCGGCGGGTGTCGAGCGAGGCCATCAGCACCTTGCGCTTGCCGCGTTCGGTGAGGCGCTTGGCGATCTTGGCGGTGGAGGTGGTCTTGCCCGAGCCCTGCAGGCCGACCATCAGGATCGGCACCGGGGCGGGGGCATTGAGGTCGATGGGGTCGGCGTCGGAGCCGAGCGTCGCCACGAGTTCGTCGTGGACGATCTTCACCACCATCTGGCCGGGGGTGACGGACTTGATGACCTCCACGCCCACGGCGCGCTGGCGCACCCGGTCAGTGAAGGAGCGCACCACGTCGAGCGCCACGTCCGCCTCGATCAGCGCGCGGCGCACCTCGCGCATGGCCTCGCCGACGTCGGCCTCGGTGAGAGCGCCGCGCCGCTTCAGCTTGTCGAGTATGCCGCCGAGGCGGTCGGAAAGGGTATCGAACATGAGCGTCCGTGGGTTCGGGTTTCACGCGCGGCGGCGCCGCGCCGCCCGTCCGCGCATCGGCATGAAAGCCAACGCAAAGCACGCCCGAGGGCGCAACGCGCTGTCGGGCGGTGACCTCCGGGCACGCGGCCCGGTCGGCGGATCGGCAGGGCCGTCCTCGTGAAGGCGTGGTGGATAGCACCTTTGGCGGACCGGCGCAAATCCGCGCGTGCCTTCATGGCTTCACAATTTATCGACACATCATGTGAACAGTCGGGTGCAGAGAGCGCGATATGATCGCGATCGGCACCGTTTCGGGGGAACCCTGATTGTGAAGACCATTCTCAGGCTGTGCGCCATCCTGGCTGCCGGCACGCTGGGGCTTTCCTCCGCATCTGCGCAGATGATGGGGCCGCCCCCGGCTGCCGCTGCGGCCCCCGCCGCCAGCGCGCCCGCCGCCAGTGCACCGGCAAAGCCGGCCAAGATCACGTCCTATTCGTCCATGCACGTGGACGGGCCCTATATCGCCATCACCTTCGACGACGGGCCGAACCCCGAGACCACGAACAAGCTCCTGAAGATGCTGGAGCAGCGCGGCATCAAGGCGACCTTCTTCGTGCTCGGCAGCCGCGCCGTGCAGAGCCCGGAGATTCTCAAGCAGATGGTGGCCCAGGGCCACGAGGTGGAGAACCATTCCTGGAACCACCCGATCCTGCCGAAGGTCAGCCTCGCCGAGGCGGACCGCCAGATCACCCAGACCAACGACGCGATCGAGACCATCACCGGCAAGAAGCCGCGCTATCTGCGCCCGCCTTATGGCGCCATGTCGCCGTCGCTGCGCAAGCACATCGAGGACAAGTATGACCTGACCTTCATCTACTGGTCGGTCGATACCCTCGACTGGAAGAACAAGAGCCCCGACAAGATCTACGAGCTGACCATGAAGCAGATCGGGCCGGGCGGCATCATCCTCGCGCACGACATCCACCCGACGACGGTTCAGGCGATGCCCAAGGTGCTCGACGCGCTGCTCGCGCGCGGCTTCAAGTTCGTCACCGTGACCGAGCTGATCGCCATGAACAAGCCGGAGCCGCCCAAGGTGGCGGCACTCAACCCCGCGCCGCCCAAGAAGCCGAAGCCCGCCGCGGCCGGCGCCGCGCCGGCCCCCAAGCCCAAGCCCAAGCCGGTCGCCACCACCGGTTCCGCTCCGCGCCCCGCCCGCCACCCCGGTGCGCAGCACCAGCGGCGCCGGTATCGGGACCGGGCTCTACTGATCGTCTCCCCGAATGAAGAAGGGCCTTCCTGCGCCGCAGGAAGGCCCTTCTTCTTTGCCGCCGTGGCCGGGCACCGGGCGCGCCGGTGCCCTCAGGCTCAGCTCGCCTGCGTGACCGCGGGGATGCTCCAGGTGCCGTCGAGGATCGACGGGTTCTCGGGGTTGGGCCAGTACAGGCGCAGCATCAGGATGAACTTGCCGGCCGGTGCCGGCAGCCAGTTGGATTCTTTGTCCGCGCCGGGGCTGTCCTTCTGGAGATAGAGGTCGACGGAGCCGTCCGGATTGGTCTTCAGGTCCTGGCGCGGGCTGATGGAATAGCGGTTCAGCGCGTTGGGCACGAAGAAGAACGAGCCGTCATACATGGTGAGCGACCAGAAGCCCTTCGCCGGCGGGAGCTGGCCCTTGGGGAAGCGCATCACATATTTCTTGGAGCCGTCATAGGCGCTGCCGTTCGCGGCCTTCTCCGAGGTCGGGTAGACCGCGTCCTGCGGCCGGTTGGCGCCGAGGCCGATGGCGGTGATAAGCGCGCGCATCAGGTAGTCGGTGCCGTATTCGCCCGTCTTCGTGGTGAAGGTCCAGCCGTTGACGGTCTTCACGGCATCATTGATCTTGAACTGGATCATGATGCGGTCCTGCGCGATCTGCGGGATGCGCTTGGCGAAGTCCGCCTTCAGCTTCGACTTGTCGAACGGCTTGCCCGGCACGAGGCCGATGGTCGCGAATTTCGCGAGCGCGGGGCGTCCGCCGCCGCCGGCGGGTTGGTCATCATCAGCTCGGCGAGCAGGGTGAAGAACTCCACCGCGCTCATGGCGTTCACCTGCTCGCGCACCGCCGTCTTCATGTCGGTCTTCGGGTTCACCTTCCCGGCCAGCGGGGTATAAGGCTTGCCGTAGGCGCTCAGCGGCACGAGGCTCACCTGGTCCTGCAGCGCATGGACGGCGGCATAGTCCTCCGGCGTGCCGGTGCAGTAGATGCGGCCGAGGATCCACACCATCGCGGTGGGCGACTTGTACTGCGTCACGCCCGCGGGCAGCGTGCCGGTCCAGCCGGGCCCGGTGATGGCGTAGGTCTGCGCGCCGGTGCCGGTGGTGCGCTTGCCGGGCACCTGGAACACGTTGGTCCAGCCGTCCAGCATCGGGAACAGGAAGTAGCGGTCCTTCATGTCGGGGATCGAGAGCACGTACGGCTCCTTGCCCAGGTCCACGAAGGCGGTGGTGTAGAGCGTGTCGGCATTGGGCGCGGTCACGTCGCGGAACGCGGCGTTGGGATATTCGCGCATGCGCACAAGCTGGCCCATGGGCGCGCGCGTGCCCTTCGGGGCGGCGACGTTGGTCATGACGCGGCGCGTCATCTCCATGGTGACCAGCGGATAGCCGTAGATATAGGCGTCGGTGGCGGTCCAAAAATCCTCCAGCCCCGCGCCGACGCTGCGCAGGCCGTCGAACGCCGCCTGGGCCGGCGCGCCGCCGAGCGTCGTGGCCAGAAGGCCGAGGCCTCCCAAGGTGGCGTCGCGCCGCGAAATCGTCATGCGTCTTCTCCCTGGATCTGGTGCCGGCGGGCGGGTGCCCGAAGCACCGGCGCGGATCAGCCCGCGCGGTTGCATTTCCCGCAACCTCTATGTCAGCCGCAGGGCGAACGCGCTGACGATGTTGACTTAGTCTTTGATATTTCGGGCCAATATGATCTGCCGCCGGGTTCCCCGACGTCGGCGTCGTGGAGGTATGAACGGCCTGAAAATGGGGCGGGATGGGGCGGGATGGGGCGGCGCGGCGCCGTCTTCCATCCCCGGCGGCCCCCTCGCCAGGCCTCACAGAGGCGCGCTGGTCGTGCCCTTCATGAGGATCGGTCCGGTGGGCCGGCCGATGGGCGAGCCAGCGCTCGGCTCCAGCGTGATCTCGAACAACTGGTCCGGTCCCGTGGCGGGCAGGCGGCCGAGATCGAGCCGCACGGTCCGGGCGCGGTCCAGAAGGCCGATCGAGACCGGTCCCCGGCCGCGGTCCTGCAAGGTCCAGACCTCCAGCGCGCGGCCCTGCGGCACGTCGATGGCGCGCAGCGGAATGAGCTCGGCGGTGCCGTCGCCGAAGGCATTGACCACCGCGGCAGGCTGATTGTCGGGGGTCAGCAGCACGGCGACGAAGACCGGCTTGGGCGTGCCGCCGGGCCCGCCGATGCCGAGCCCGATCGCCAGAACCAGGGCAGCGGCGCTCGCGGCAAATCCGGCCGTGCGCCAGAAGGCGAGGCTCTCCCAGAAGCCGGCGAACCACGGCGTGGGACGCGCGGCCGGGCCCGGCGCAGGGCGA
>NZ_JBNFNU010000150.1:0-9403 GCF_057364445.1 Xanthobacter sp. BG11Y11_SDJG | reverse complement strand
ACGAGCCCGAGCGCCAGCGCCTCGGTGGCGCCCACCTGCGGCCGGAGAACAGCAGGTCGGCGGCCACCGCCGCCCCCACCGCCTCGGTGAGGTTGCGCTGGCCCTCGATGCCGTAGCCGAGCCCGAGCTTCGCCGCCGGCACCGCGAAACGCGAGCCCTCTTCGCAGATGCGGATGTCGCAGCACAGAGCGAGCGCCAGCCCGCCGCCGATGCAGAAGCCGCCGATGGAGGCGATCGTGGGCTTGGGAAAGCGTTTCAGCCGCCGGTAGGCGCCGGCCGCGATCTCGTTGTATTCCTCCACCGCCTCGGCGGTGCCGCGCTCGCGTTCGAACTTGGAGATGTCCGCGCCCGAGGCGAAGGCCTTTCCGCCGCGGCCCTCGACCACCAGCACGCGCACCTCGGGGGCATGCGCCATCTCATCCAGGAGGTCGCGCGCCTGCCGCCACATGGCCAGGTCGATGGCGTTGCGCCGGGCCGGATTGTCGATGACGAGCCGCGCCACCGGGCCCGTGCGCTCGGCGACGATGCGTCCCTCGGCCTCGGTCGTCCCGTCCATGCCTGAACTCCCTTCGCCCGTTGTTCTTCTTGGCTGCCGGCGCGGCAGGATAGCCCCGGCGCTCCGGGCTGGCGACAGGCCGCTCCGGACGGCCGTCAGAAGAACGCCTGGAGGCCGGTCTGGGCGCGGCCGAGCACCAGCGCGTGCACGTCGTGGGTGCCCTCGTAGGTGTTCACCGTCTCCAGGTTCACCATGTGGCGCATGACGTGATACTCGTCGCTGATGCCGTTGCCGCCGTGCATGTCGCGGGCCATGCGGGCGATGTCGAGCGCCTTGCCGCAATTGTTGCGCTTCAGCAGCGAGATGGTCTCCGGCGCGATCTGCCCGGCATCGAACAGGCGCCCGGCCTGGAGGCAGGCGAGCAGGCCGAGGGTGATCTCGGTCTGCATGTCCACCAGCTTCTTCTGCACCAATTGGGTGGCCGCGAGCGGGCGGCCGAACTGCTTGCGGTCGAGCGTGTATTGCCGCGCCGCGTGCCAGCAGAATTCCGCCGCGCCCATGGCGCCCCAGGAGATGCCGTAGCGCGCACGGTTGAGGCAGCCGAACGGCCCGGCGAGACCGGTGACGTTCGGCAGCATTCGGTCCGCCTCTACGAACACGTCCTCCATGGCGATGTTGCCGGTGGGCGAGGCGTGCAGGCTCAGCTTGCCCTGGATCGCATGGGTGGACAGGCCCTTCATGCCGCGATCGAGGAGGAAGCCGCGGATGACGCCGTCGTCGGTCTTGGCCCAGATCACGAACACATCGGCGATGGAGGCGTTGGTGATCCAGCACTTGGCGCCGCTCATGAGGAAGCCGCCGTCGACGCTCCGGGCGCGGGTCGCCATGGCGCCGGGATCGGAGCCCGCGTCCGGCTCGGTGAGGCCGAAGCAGCCGACGATCTCGCCGGTGGCGAGGCGCGGCAGGTATTTCATGCGCTGCTCCTCGCTGCCATAGGCGTAGATCGGGTGCATGACGAGCGAGGACTGCGCGCTCATGGCCGAGCGGTAGGCGCTGTCCACCCGCTCCGCCTCGCGCGCGCACAAGCCGTAGATCACATAGCTGCTGCCGGCGCAGCCGTACGTTTCGGGAAGGGTGAGGCCGAGCAGGCCGAGCGCGCCGAACTCGGAAATGATCTCGCGGTCGAAGCGGTGCTCGCGGTTCGCCATCAGGATGCGCGGCATCAGCCGCTCCTGGCAGTAGGCGCGGCAGGTGTCGCGCACCATGCGCTCCTCGGCCGTGAGCAGGCCTTCGAGCTGCATCGGGTCCTGCCAATCGAACGGCGCATATTGGTTCGACGGCACGGTCGCCACCTTGCGCGGCAGGACGGTCTCGGTGACGGTGCTCTGGGTCATCGTCGCTCTTCCGGTCAGGCGGCTGCGGGGGCGGACAGGGCCTCGACGCTGCGGTGCGCCTTGGCGGCAAGGTCCAGTTCGCCGAGGTCGGCCAGCACCTTGCCGTATTCGCGCCAGCCGCGGCGCCCGCGGGGGAATTGGGCGACCCGCTCGGAGAGCAGGCTGCGCGCCATGGGCAGGCGCCCGGCGCGCACCGCCGCGTCGATCAGGATCTGCGCGAACAGATCGCGCTGGGCGAGGCTGCCGCCGATGGGCGCCAGCTCGTTGCGCATGGGCCAGAGGATGTCGCAGGCCTTGGCGTATTCGCCGCTCTCATAGGCGATCATGGCTTCGCACAGCGGAATGAGGACCGCCTGGGTGGTGCGCGCGTTCCAGCTCTCGCCTTCCTTGGCGAAGACGGCCATGGACTGGATCTGCTCGCGCGCGGTGTCGAACCGCCCCTTGGCGGCGAGCGCGAGGCAGAAATGGGCGTCGCGGAAGGGGAGGATGTGGTCGTGAATGCGCGTCGCCGAATGCTCGGCGAGGAGGTCCCAGCGGTTGCCCACGTCGACGCCGGCGATCTGCAGGCGCTTCAGCAGCGCCGCCTGATTGGAGACGTCGATGTAGGTCTCCGAATTGAGCGAGGACAGGTCCTCGTCGAACACCTTCAGCGCGCGGTCGTAGTTCTCGGCGACGATGTGGAACAGGCCGCGGTGCCACCACACATGGGCCTTGAAGAAATTCTTGTTGGCCCAGTCGTCCTTGGAATAGTCGAGCCAGTCGGCGCCCTCGTCGAAGCGGCCCTGCATCTCCATTACGTGGGCGACGGAATGGATCGCCCACAAATCGTCCCGGTTGGCCTCCACCGCGGCGCGGCCCCAGCGCTCCGCTTCGGCATAGGCGCCGCATTCCTCCAGCGCATAGGCATACATGCCCTGGACGTGGGAATAGCCGGGCGTCGCCTCGTCCCAGGCGCCCAGCGCGCCCGCGACCACCGCGCGCAGCACGTTGTTGCGGCCGGTGTAGAAGGCCATGGTGTGGTGCAGCTTGAGGGCCATGAGGTCCTGCGGCCACTGGTTCAGCACCTGCTCCCACGCGAGGCAGGCATTCATGAGGTCGCCCTTCACCCAGGCCTTGAGGGCGGCGAGGTGCAGCCGCTCGCGCGCCGTGATGTCGCCGCCCGCTGCCTCCAGCTCTGCCAGGGTCTGGCGCAGCTTCGGGAACACGGCGGGGTTCTCCAGCATCATCAGGAGGTAGCCGCGATAGCACTGAGCGAGCACGCAGGACGGGTCCTCGGCGAGCGCCGCCTTCACCTCCGCCGAGGCGCCGGTGCCGTAGTTGAGATAGTCCGCCACCGCCCGGTCGAGATGGGCGACCGCCTTCGGGCTGGTGGTGGTCACGTCGAGGCCGCGGATGTCCTGATGCATGGCGGTGTCCCTTCTTTCGCTGCGCGGCGCGCCGATCAGGCCGCCTCGTCGAGCGCGACGCCGAGGCCGCGCAGCACCCGTTCCGGCGTCGCCGGAAAGTGGAAGATGTCGCCGCCGCGCTGGCGCAGCGCGTCCGCCACGGCGCAGGAGATGCCGGCGAGCGCGCCGATGATCGAGCCCTCGCCGCAGCCCTTGAATCCGCCCAGCGCGCCGGAGGGCGTGTTGGCGTGGTGCAGCTCGATGTGCGGCACTTCGAGCGCGGAGGGCACGAGATAGTCGGCGAGCGTCACCGTGCGCGGCTGGCCGTTCTCGTCGTAGATCAGCTGCTCGTAGAGCGCTTCGCCGATACCCTGGGCGATGCCGCCGATGATCTGGCCTTCGACCACGGCGGGGTTGATGAGGCGGCCCACGTCCTCGGCGGCCACATAGCGCACGATCTCCACGTGCCCGGTCTCCGCGTCCACGTCCACCACCACCACATGGGCGCCGGCGGCGAACGAGCCGTGCTTGGGATCGTAGAAGGCCGTGACCTCGAAGCCCTGGTTGATCTCGCTCGGAATGTCCTTGGCGGAGAAGAAGCTGTGCTCGGCCAGCTGGCGCAGGGGCAGGGACTTCGTGCGGTCGATGGTCTCCACCACGCTGTCGGCGAGCATCAGCTCCTCGGCCGGCATCTTCATGAGCACCGCCGCCACGTTCAGGATGCGGCGGCGCAATTCGCCCGCCGCCTGGATCACCGCGCCGGAACCGAACACGGCGGTGCGCGAGGCGAACGTGCCGAAGCCGTAGGGCGCCATGCCGGTGTCGTTGGTGAGGCAGGCGATGTCGTCGAGGCGGATGCCCAGTTCGTCCGCCGCCACCTGCCGCATGGCGGTGGCGATGCGCTGCCCCTGCGAGGGCAGAGCGGCGGCGATGGTGAGCTTGCCCGAGGTCTCAAGGCGCAGCGTGACCGCGTCGCGGCCGGGCTGGAGCAGCGTGCCGGGGCCGACGGCGGTGCTGGTGCCGAGCCCGGTCAGCTCGGCGAAGCAGGCGACGCCGATGCCGCGCAGCTTGCCCTTGGCCAGCATTGCCTGCTGCTCCTTGCGCAGCGCCGCATAGCCGGACTTCGCCAGCGCCAGGTCGAGGCAGGGCAGGTAGCCCACATGGTCGTGGACGAGGTTGTTGCCGTTGCGAAACGGCATGGCGCTCTGGGGGATGATGTTGCGCCGGCGGATCTCCACCGGATCGATGCCCAGCTCCGCCGCCGCCTGGTCGAGCAGCAGCTCCAGCGAGGCGGAGGCCGAGGGGCGGCCCACGGCGCGATAGGGGCCGACCGGGGTCTTGTTGGTGGCGACGCCGCGCGTCGTGTAGCGCAGCGCCTTCACCTGGTAGGGCCCCGGCATCAGGCCGCCGGTCTGCAGCGGCTCCATGCCGGCGGACCACAGATAGGTGGAATAGGCGCCCACATCGGTCCAGATGTCCGACTGGAGCGCGAGAATGCGCCCCTCGGCATCGAGCGCCAGCTGGACCTCGATGTCGTGCTCGCGCGCATGTGTGGAGGCGACCATGTTCTCCAGCCTGTCTTCCACCCACTTCACCGGGCGGCGCAGCTGGAGCGCCAGGAACGCGCAGACGAACTCCTCCGGATAGATGGAGGCCTTCTGGCCGAAGCCGCCGCCGGTCTGCGGCGCCACCACGCGGATGTCGGTTTCCGAGAGGCCGAGATGCTTGGCGAGATAGTGCCGCACCACATAAGGCAGCTGGTGGCTCATCCACATGGAGAGCTTGAACGAGCCGTCGCGCCAGGCGGCGACGCAGCCGCGCCCCTCCATGCACAGCGCCTGCTTGCGGCCGAGCTGGAAGCGGCGCTTCACCACGAGGTGGGCGTTGGCGAATGCGGCATCGACGTCGCCGCTCTGGTAGTCGCGCTTGATGAGGTAGTTGTTGGGACAGGTGTCGTGCACCAGCGGGGCGCCGTCGCGCTCGCCCTCGCGGGCGGTGGTGACGACCGGCAAAGGTTCGTAGTCCACCTCGATCAGCTCGATCGCGTCCTCCGCCAGAGCGCGGCTCTCGGCCACCACGGCGCAGATCGCCTCGCCGCAGAAGCGCACCTTCTCCACCGCCAGCCAGTGCTGCGTCGACTGCCCGCCGGAGAAGCGGTTGGGCATGGAGGTGAAGGGCTCCACCTTGCCGAGAAGCTCGGCGCCGGTGAGCACGGTGATGACGCCCGGCAGCGCGCGGGCGCGGCTTGTGTCGATGCGCGCGAGCCGCGCATGGGCGTGCTGGCTGCGCAGGAAGGCGACGTGGAACATCCCGGCGAACGAGATGTCGTTCAGGAAGCGGGCCTCGCCCTCCACCAGCGGGATCGCCTCCTCGGGCAGCACCGAGGAGCCCACCATCCTCTCATTGACGAAGCGCGTGCCCGACATCTCACCCCCGCTGATGGTCGTGCATGGCGGCTGCCGCCGCGCGCACCGCCTCGACGATCGCCTGGTAGCCGCTGCACCGGCAGATGTTGCCGGACAGGTATTCGCGGATCTCGGCCTCGCTGGGGTCCGGATTATCTGCCAGCAGCTCGATGGCGGTGGCGAAGAAGCCGGGCGTGCAGAAGCCGCACTGGACCGCGAAATTCTCGAAGAACGCCTTCTGCACCGGGTGCCAGGCGCCGTCCGGGTCCTTGAGGCCCTCGATGGTGACGACGGTGCGCCCGTCCGCCTGCACCGCCAGCATCAGGCAGGCGCGCGCGGTGCGCCCATCCACCGTCACCGTGCAGGCGCCGCACACGCCGTGCTCGCAGCCCAGATGCGTGCCGGTGAGGTGGAGCTGGTCGCGCAGGAAGTCGGCGAGCGAGGTGCGCGTCGCCACGTCCTTGGTGTGGACGCGGCCGTTCACGGTGAGGGTGATGGTCTGCTGCTCAGGCATGGTGCGCCCTCCCGCTGCGCGCCAGCGCGGCGGCGAGCGCCCGGCGCGCCATCACGCCCGCCAGGTGCCGCCGGTAGCCCGCGCCCGCATGGACATCCTCGGTGGATCGACCGCACCGCGCGCGAGCTGCGCCGCGGCCTCGAACAATTCGGGCGCTGTGCCGCGTCGATCCGCTGGCCGGCGAGGAGGGTTTCGGCGGCGGTGACACGCACCGGCCCCTCGCCCATGCCGACGAGGGTGAGGCGCGCCTCCTCGCACACGCCGTGGCGCAGCGTGAGCAGCGCCGCCGCCCCGCCCAAGGCGAAGTCGCCGAGCCGCCGCGAGAATTCCACGAACGCCCAGCCGGTCCCGGGGCGCATGGGGGGATAGCGCAACTCCACCACCATCTCGCCCGGCTCCAGCGCGGTGGTCATCAGCCCCTGGAGAAAGTCCTCCGCCTTCAGCTCCCGCCGCCCCGCGGCGCTGGCGATGACGACGCTGCCGCCGAGGGTGAGCAGCACGCTCGGGTGCTCGGCCGCCGGGTCGTTGTGGGCGACGCTGCCGCAGGTGGTGCCGCGGTTGCGGATGGCGGGGTGGGCCACAAAGCTCGTGGCCTCGCTCATGAGCGGCCAGCCGGACGTCACCAGCGGCGAATTCAGGATCTCCACATGGCGCACCAGCGCGCCGACGCGGAGCGTGCCGCCGTCCACCTCAAGGCGCGCCAGTTCCTCGATGCGGTTGATGTCCACCAGCACGGCGGGCGCGACG
The DNA here is from genome assembly GCF_057364445.1 of Xanthobacter sp. BG11Y11_SDJG. Classification (NCBI taxonomy): domain Bacteria; kingdom Pseudomonadati; phylum Pseudomonadota; class Alphaproteobacteria; order Hyphomicrobiales; family Xanthobacteraceae; genus Xanthobacter; species Xanthobacter sp. BG11Y11_SDJG. The sequence goes on along the minus strand of NZ_JBNFNU010000150.1, from coordinate 2,462 downwards.
ATGCGCATGTTCATCATCGGCATCAAGCTCTGCCCGCCGGCGAGGACGCGCCCGTCGGGGCCGGCATCCGCGAGGATCGCCGTCGCCTCGGCGAGGCTCTTTGGGGCGCGATAGTCGAACACGGGTGCCTTCATCTGCCCCCTCGTTTCCCCTGGAACCGAACGCTCCGAGCCCTTCGGCCGATGGGCCGGGCGTATGGCGGCGCCGGGTTCGATGTTCTTATATGTTAGAACTTACATATTTGATATGAAAAGCTCTCGGCGGCGTCAAGGCCAACAGCATGCAATGAAAACGATGATTTTCATGAAGCATGAGCGTTGCCTGGCGGCGATTGACGCAGTCAGTGCCATCGATTACCAATAGATAAGTATATATCTATGCTGCGGTGCGGTGTGGCGTCCCCAAAGCTGGTGGACTTCCGCGCGGCACCTCCGGCGGCAAAGGGAGGAGCGCTCAGGCATGGCGTCGCGCGGGTTCACCGTCGATCCGGAAGGCCGCGCGGCCGGCGCGGAGGTGTGGCGATGAAGATGAATGTCCTCGACGGCGGGCGCGTGCGCATGCGCCGCCGCATCTTCGTGCCCGACGCGGCGAAGGAGGAGCAGATCGAGATGCCGGTCATCGCGACCCTGTTCCGGCACCCCAAGGGCAATGTGCTGTTCGACACCGGCTGCCACCCCTCCGTGGAGACCGACGCCGAGGCGCGGTGGGGCGGCCTTGCCCGCCTCATGACGCCGATCGCGCCGCCCGGCACCAGCGTGGTGGCGGCGCTCGCCGAGCTGGGGCTTCAGCCTGACGACGTGGACATCGTCGTGAACTCGCATCTCCATCCCGACCATTGCGGCTGCAACTGCTTCTTCCGCAAGGCCGAGTTCTTCTGCCATGCGGCCGAGCTTGAGGCTGCCGAGGCCGAGGGCGCGGATGCGCAGGGCTATCGCCGCGTGGAATGGGACCTGCCCATGCGCCTCGACCCGCTCACCGGCAGCCATGACGTGTTCGGCGACGGCCGGCTTGTGACCGTTCCGCTGCCCGGCCACACGCCGGGATGCATGGGCCTGCGCGCGGAGCTTGCCGGCGACGGGGTGTTTCTCCTCGCCTCGGACGCGGTGACGCTGAAGCGCAACCTCGACCGCGACGAGGTGCCCATGAACGCCTGGGACCGCGCCAAGCTGCTCGCCTCCTACGAGACCGTGCGGGCCGAGGAGGCGCGCGGCGCCACCGTGATCTGCGGCCATGACGACGACCAGTGGCGCACGCTCCGGACCGGTCGCGACGGCTATGCATGAGCCCCGCGCGGGCGCCGGAACGAGACAATCAAAGGGAGAAAAGCGGATGGAAACCGGGCTCGAGGGGAAGGTCGCCATCGTCACCGGCGGCGCGCGCGACGTGGGCGGCGAGATCGCCCGGTCGCTGGCGCGCGAGGGGGTGCGCGTGGCGGTCAACTACAACAGCTCGCAGGCCGAGGCGCAGGCCCTGGTGGACGACATCGCCGCCTCCGGCGGCACCGCGCGGGCGGTCAAGGCGGACATCTCCGACTACGAGCAGGTGCGCGCCATGACCGACGGCGTCGTCGCCGAATGGGGCAGCCTCGACGTCCTGGTGAACAATGCCGGCTACGTGAAATACCAGCGCTTCATCGAATCCGAGCCTGCCGACTGGAAGCGGCAGATCGACATCTGCCTCTACGGGGCGCTCAACTGCTCCCATGCGGCGGCCAAGCACATGGCGCAGCAGCAAAGCGGGCGGGTGATCAACATCGTCGGCGACAGCTCGCGCATCGGCGAGGCGAACATCGCGCTCGCCGCCACCGCGCGCGGCGGCACCATCGCGCTCGGCAAGTCCATGGCCAAGGAACTGGGGCGCTACAACGTCACCGTCAACACCATCGCCCTCGGCCTGATCGAGACCGCGCACCAGGACCCCGAATTCCTGGCCAAGAACATGGAGCGCATCGTCAAGGCCTATCCGCTGCGCCGCATCGGCAAGCCGGGCGACGTGGCGCCCATGGTGGTCTTCCTCGCCTCCGCGGGCGCCGACTGGATCACCGGCCAGGTCATCAGCGTCAATGGCGGCTTCTCCATGGTGTGAGGCCGTACACGCAGCGGTGACCCGACGCGCACTCCATGGCGCGGCCGCTCCCACACCGGCGCCACAGTGCGCAGGCAGAGATCCGGGCACGGCTCCGGATGGCCCCCCGCCGAGGGCACAAAGTCCCGGCGCCGGGGGCGACAACCACCAAGAAGACAAGCCTAGGGGAAACGTCATGCAGATCCGAGGTTACAAGGTTGTTCTCGCGGCGGCGCTCGCCGCGACGGCGCTGTCGGGCGCTGCGTTGGCCGCCGACCCGATCAAGATCGGCGTGGTGACGCCGAGCACCGGCACGTTCGCGCCCATCGGCCAGCAGGTGCGCTGGGCGCTGGAGCTGGCGGCGAAGGAGATCAACGCCTCCGGCGGCATCATGGGCC
>NZ_JBNFNU010000149.1:0-9417 GCF_057364445.1 Xanthobacter sp. BG11Y11_SDJG | reverse complement strand
GTTCGCGAACGGCGGCTTCTTCACGCCCGACCGCGCGCGCGCTTCGTCGTGTTCACCGGCGGCGAGCCGCTGCTGCAGCTCGACGCGGCGCTGGTCGCGGCGGTGCATGCGGAAGGCTTCGAGATCGCGGTGGAGACCAACGGCACGCTCGCGGCGCCGGACGGCATCGACTGGGTCTGCGTCAGCCCCAAGGCCGGCACGGCGCTGGCCCAGCGGCGCGGGCAGGAGCTGAAGCTGGTGTTCCCCCAGCCCGATCTGATGCCGGAAGCGGTGGACGGGCTCGACTTCGCCCATTTCTTCCTCCAACCCATGGACGGACCGGAGCGCGCCGCCCACACGCAGGCGGCGGTCGCCTATTGCCTCGCCCATCCGCGCTGGCGGCTCTCCCTCCAGACCCACAAGATGATCGGCATCCCATGACGCGCGTGAGGATCACCCAGGGCTTCACCTTCGAGGCCGCGCATTTCCTGCCGAACGTGCCGCAGACGCACCGCTGCTTCCGCATGCACGGCCATTCCTACCGGGTGGACCTGACGCTGGAGGGCGAGGTGGATGCCGCGACCGGCTTCGTCGTCGACTTCTTCGACGTGGAGGCGGTGTTCGCGCCGCTGCTGGCGCAGCTCGATCACCACTGCCTCAACGACATCGCCGGGCTCGAAAATCCCACCGCCGAGCTGATCGCGGTGTGGATCTGGGAGCGCGTGCGCCCCGCCCTGCCGCAGCTCGCGCAGGTGCGCGTCTACGAGACGCCCCTCTCCTTCGCCGACTATTGCGGCTGAAGCGCCGCGAACGCCGGCGCGTCCGCCGGCGGCGCCTCGCCCGCCCAGATGCCGTCGACCGCCCGCAGCGCGGGGACAGCGAAGTCGGTGAAGGCCCGCACCGCGGGCCGCATGAAGCGCACCGACGGATAGGCGATGAACGCCTCCGTGGGCTTCACCTCGTAGTCGGGAAGGATCCGCACCAACCGCCCTGCGCGCAGGTGCTCGCTCACCAGCAGTTCCTGCACCGGGCCGGCCGCATGCCCTTCCAGCAGGGTCGCCGCGAGGGCATCCGCGGCATTGATCCGCAGCCGGGGACGCACCACGACGTCCACCGTCCGCCCGCCCCGCATCAAAGCCAGCGTTTCGCTCTGCGAGAGCACACGCGGCGTGGTGACGAGGTCGATCTCGCCGAGGCGCTCCAGGGTGTCCACCGGCCCGCAGCGCGCGAGGAAGTCGGGCGAGGCCACCAGGATGCGCCGGATCAGCCCGAGCCGGCGAACGATGAGGGTCTGGTCCTCCGGCCGACCATACTTCACCGCCAGGTCGAAATTCTCATAGACCAGGTCGACGCCGCGGTTCTCCAGCACCAGATCGACCGACACCTGCGGATGACGCCGCTGGAACGCCATGACAATGGGATGGAGGTGCCGGGCGCCGATGCAGGTCGGCGCGTGCAGGCGCAGCGCCCCGTCGACGGCGCCCATGTCCTGCCGCACGCCTTCCACCGCCGCGTCGATGGTGGCGAGCGCCGAGCGGCTCGCCTCGTAGAGCGCGCGCCCCTGCGCGGTCGCCCGCACCAGCCGGGCGGAGCGCTCCAGCAGCCGGGCGCCCACATGGCGCTCCAGATTGCGCAAATGCTTCGTCACCGCCGGCTGGGACACGCCGAGATCGCGGGCCGCCGCGGTCACGGAGCCGCGCTCCACGGTGCGAATGAAGGCGCGAAGGGCGAGGGCGATGTCCATCATATCCAGAAGCTATGATCGTCATCACTCCATAACATCTGGACGCATCGGCCTCAATGCCGTTCCTTCGGCGCGCCGCGACGCGGCCTGGAGGACGAACCGGGAATGATGGACAGACGCACATTTGCCCTGGGCGGCGCGGCGCTGCTGGCGGGATGCGCCGGCGCGGAGGACCGCAGCCTCGACGCCGCCGGCCCCCTGCCCGATCCCGCCCATCTGCGCATGTATGCGGCAGTCGCCGGCGAGCCGTTCGATGTGCCGGCGGTGGACCTCTCGCAGGTGGATGCGCGGTTTCTCCGGCGCGAGGTCGCTTATGCGACGCGCGAACAGCCGGGCACCATCGTCGTCGATCCCGGCGCGCGCTACGCCTATCTGGTTCTCGAACGGGGCCGCGCGATCCGCTACGGCGTTGGCGTGGGCAAGCAGGAGGGGTTCAACTTCGAGGGCGCCGCCACCATCGCCCGCAAGGCGGAATGGCCCCGGTGGACGCCCACCGCCGCCATGATCCGGCGCGAGCCGGAACGCTACGGCCAATATGCCGCCGGCCTGCCGGGCGGACCCGGCAACCCGCTCGGGCCGCGCGCGCTCTATCTCTACCGCGACGGACAGGACACGCTCTACCGCCTGCACGGCACCACCGAGCCCTGGAGCATCGGCACCATGGTGTCGTCGGGATGCGTGCGGCTTCTCAACCAGGACATCATCGACCTCTACCGGCGCGTTCCGGTGGGGTCGAAGGCGATCGTGCTTCCGGCAGGCGGAGCGACCTCGGCCTGAGCCGCGCCGATCCGCGCCCTAGAGATGCTTCTCCACGAAGCTCTTGAAGGCGGCGAGCTGCTTGCCGACGAAGGTCGACGTGCCCTCGTCGACGATCGTGCCGTCCTCGATCTTCTTGTTGGCCTGGGAGATCATCACCTCCGGCATGTTCATGACCGGGGCGTCGAGCGCCACCAGAACCTGGCGCAGGTGATACTGCGCGCGGGCGCCGCCGAGCGCGCCGGGCGAGGCGGAGAGGATCAGCGTCGGCTTGCCCTTGAGCGGCTGGCGCTCCTTGATGCGCGAGAGCCAGTCGAGGGCGTTCTTCAGCCCGCCGGGCACCGAGTAATTGTATTCCGGGGTGACGATCACGAGGCCGTCCGCCTCGGCGATCCTGGCGCCCATGGCCGTCACCGGCTCCGGCATGCCGGCGGCCTCGATGTCGCCGTCATAGATGGGAAGGCCCGCCACCGAGCCCAGAAGCTCCACCGCGACGCCTTCCGGCGCCAGCGACGGCAGGGCGCGGGCGACAGCCGCATTGTAGGACCCCTTGCGCACGCTGCCGACCAGCACCACCCATTTCATGATCTGCCTCCTCGCATCGGCGCGATCATACGCCGCCGGTTGCCGGCGCCACAACGCGGAACCGGCGCCGTGGTCGGAACGGCGAGGAGCGAGGGGAAGTTCCCGAAAGTGGCCCCGCTCCCCTGAGGGACGAGCGAGGGCGTCCTTTCCGGCGCGGCCGGGCGGCCGCTTGCGGTCAGTAGGACAGGAACAGCGGAACCTTGCTTTCCTTCAGCATGCTCTCGGTGACGCCGCCGAGCACCCATTCGCGCATCAGCGAGTGGTTGAAGGCGCCCATCACCAGCATGTCGGCGCCGAACAGCTCGACCTGCTCGGCGATGGTGGCGGCGATGGAGCTTTGCGCGACCAGGTTCTTCACCGTCACGTTGACGCCGTGACGCGCGAGGTGCGGGGCCAGCTCGGCTCCGGGGACGGACTTGGCCAGCTCCTTCTCGGTGCCGACCGCCAGCACCTCCACCGCCTCGGCAGCCTTCAGGAAGGCCATGGCGTCGTTCACCGCGCGGGCGGCGCGCGAACTGGCGTCCCAGGCGACGAGGATGCGCTTGCCCTTGAAGGTGTCGCAGTGCTCGGGAACCACCATGACCGGACGGCCGCTCTCGAACAGCAGGGCCTCGATCAGGCCGCGGTCCGCATTGATGGTGGCGGTCTCGCAATCGACGATGGCGATGTCGTGCACCATGGCCTGGGCGACGAACACCTCCACCAGCTGGCCATAGGCGAGCTGCGGCGTCTCCACCGAGGCCGCGACGCCCGCCGCCGCCGCATCGCCGCGCGCCCGCTCGCCCACCGCGGCGGCCAGCTCGCGCAGGCGCCGGTTGTGCGCGGCGACCAGGTTGGCGCCCATCGAATTCACGAAGGTGCTGCCCAGCACCACCTTCAGCGACGCCGCCTGGATGGTGGCATGGGCGCCCGACTTCTCGGCCAGCGAGATGCCGTACGCGAGCGCGGCCGACGGCTCGTCGATGCCCTCTTCCGTCATGCCGATGAGTACGCTCTTGATGTTCTGCAGCATGAGCCTTCCTCCCTAGTGAACGGATGTCGTGTACCGGGAAGCGGCGCTGGGGCGCGTTGCGATGGGTCAACCCGGTACCGGAGTTTCGCTATGGTATCGCCGGACCGTGACGGCCCGACCATGGCATCCCTGCCGCCGCGGCGGCGCATCGAACGCGAACCTGTGCAGCTTAGCCGCAAGATGTCATAGGTAGCCGCTCGAGGCCCGCGACGCCAGAACCGATGGCCGGTCTTGCGGTGCGGGGGAGGCGGGATCGATGTCATGCAGGTGAGACGGGGCGCGGCCGTCGCGCTCGCCATCGCGGTGGTGGTGCTCAGCCTCTATTTCGCGCTCGCCATCCACTATTGGCTGCCCTGGCCGGCCGTCGTGCGCACCTCCGGCGCGTTCGCCTTCCCTTTGGCGGTGCTAGCGCTGTGGTTCCTGCCGGCCGGCGCAGGACCGCGCGCCGCATCCTCGCCGCCGGCGCGCTGCTGGCCATCGGCACCGCCTATGCGACCAAGCTGCCGCCGGAGCAGGACTGGGTGGCGCTCCAGGCGGAACAGGCGCACGCGAGCATCGCCGGCGACACCGTCACCATCTTCAACCTGCGCGATGCCGTCCACCGTCCCGGCGCCCCGTCCGAGCCACGCTGGATCACCGAGCGCTTCGACCTGTCGACGCTGGAGGGCGCCGACCTCATCATCCAGCCGTTCGGCGGCGTGAAGGCGCTCGCTCACATCATGCTTTCGTTCCGCTTCGCGGACGGGCGGCACGTGGTGGTCTCCATGGAGGCGCGCCAGGCGAAGGGCGCGCGCTTCGACCCCATCGCCGGCTTCTTCCGCCGCGACCAGCTCTATCCGGAGCTCGGCACCGAGCGCGATTTGATATGGGAGCGCCTCGCCCGCACCCCGCCGGACGAGGTGCAAATCTATCCCGTCAAGGCGAGCCCGGAGGCGGTGCGCATCTATTTCCGCCGCATCATCGACTTCGTGAACGAGAGCCACCGCCAGCCGCGCTTCTATTCGACGCTGCGGGAAAGCTGCATGACGACGCTGATGAACCTCGCCCCCGAGAGCTTCGCCCACGTGCCCTGGCGCGACATCCGCCGCTGGATCCCCGGCTATTCCCTCAGCCTGTTCCAGCAGCTCGGCCTCGTGGACGGCACGCTCGGCGCCGAGGAACTGGCGCGGCAGGCGCGGCTGCGCGACGGTATCCGCCCGCCATCGGATTTTAATTCAGATGCCGCATGGAGCCGGTATATCCGTAACACACGCCCCTGAGCCGCCGCGCCCCGCGCTTGCCCGGAGACCGAGATGATCGAGGACCTCAATCTCTTCGCCACCCAGATCATCACGTTGTGGGTGGTGCTGGAGCCGGTCAGCCACCTGTCCATGTTCCTGGGGGTCACGGGCCATCTCGACAAGGCCGAGCGGCGCAAGGCGGCGGCCATCGGCCTCGCCTTCGCCGGGCTGATCCTGGTGGTGTTCGCCATCGTCGGCCGCATGCTGCTGGAGGCCATGGGCATCTCCATCATCGCCTTCCAGATCGCCGGCGGGCTGATCCTGCTGTTCTTCTCCTTCTCCATGATCTTCTCCGAGGCCAGCTCCCACGGCCCGGTGGAGGTCAGCGAGGACCGCTCCGCGGCGAGCGTCGCGGTCTATCCGCTGGCCATTCCCGTGGTGGCGGGGCCGGGGGCGATCCTCTCCGTCGTCCTGTTCGCCGACAACAATCGCGGCTCGCTGGAGGCGCAGCTGGTGACGCTGGCGGCGCTGGTGACATGATGCTCGTGCTGCTCGTCGTGTTCTGGCTCGGCGACTACATCGTGCGCCTGATTGGCAAGAGCGGCGCCAACCTGCTGCGGCGGGTGATGGGCATCCTTCTGGCCGCGCTGTCGGTGAACCTGATCCTCAACGCGCTGCAGATCTGGCTCGGCCTGCCGCCGATCTGAGGCGAGACTTTTCCCCAATGGGGAAAATGCCTATCCTATAGGTGAGGCCGCCTGCGCCTCCCGACCGCAAACCGCCGGCCGGGCCGTGACCGCGGCCGGCACGATTCCCGGAGGAACCGCCCTTGCCCCTGCCCCCTCTGCTCGCCGAGCGCCTGCCGCTGCCGGCCATCGCCGCGCCCATGTTCCTGGTGTCCGGCCCGGACCTGGTGGTGGAGACCTGCCGCGGCGGGGTGCTCGGCACCTTCCCGGCGCTCAATGCGCGCACCACCGAGGCCTATGCCGGCTGGCTCGACGACATCGCAGAACGGCGCGCCGACAGCCCGGGCGCGGCGCCGTTCGGGGTCAACCTGATCGTCCACAAGTCCAATGCGCGCCTGGAGGCGGACCTCAAGGTGACGGTGGAGAAGAAGGTGCCGCTGGTCATCACCTCGCTCGGCGCGGTGCGCGAGGTGGTGGACGCGGTGCATTCCTATGGCGGCCTGGTGTTCCACGACATCATCAACGCCCGCCATGCCCGCAAGGCGGCCGAGGCGGGGGTGGACGGCATCATCGCCGTGTGCGCCGGGGCGGGCGGGCATGCGGGCACGCTCTCGCCGTTCGCGCTGATCCCGGAAATCCGCAGCTTCTACGACAAGGCGATCGTGCTCGCGGGCTGCCTCACCACCGGGGCGCAGATCGCGGCGGCGCAGATGATGGGAGCGGACCTTGCTTATTTCGGCACCCGCTTCATCGCCACCCGCGAGAGTCTCGCGCCGGAGGGCTACAAGCAGATGCTGCTCGCCTCGTCCGCCGATGACATCGTCTATACCGACGCCATTTCGGGCGTGAACGCCAATTTCCTGAGGCCCTCCATCGTCGCGGCCGGCCTAGATCCGGCGAACCTGAAGAAGCACGGCGAGCTGGACATGGCGAACGAGCACAAAGCGTGGCGCGACGTCTGGTCGGCCGGCCAGGGGGTCGGCGCCGTGGCGGACATTCCCGCGGCGGGCGAACTGTGCGCGCGCCTTGCGCGCGAATACGACGCCGCGCTCGGGCAGGCCGGCGTCCCTGGCGCGCGGCGCGCCTCAGCCGCCCTTGAACCGGGCGCGGATGCGCTGCTCCAATTCGTCGCGCACGCGGCGGTAGGCCTCCAGCCGCTGCTCGCGGTTGCCCGCCTCAAGGGTCGGGTCGGAGGTGGGCCAGTATTCCACGTCGAGGGCGTTGGTGCGCGTCAGCTCCAGCGCCTTGTGGTGCGCGTCGGGTGCCAGCGAGACCGCGAGGTCGAAGCCGAGCCCCTCATACTCCTCCAGATCCTCGACGGTCTTCGGCCGGTGCTTCTTCACGTCGAGGCCGATCTCTTCCATCACCGTGTCGACGAACGGGTCATGCTCGCCGGCATTGACGCCCGCCGACCCCACATAGAGCGATTTGCCGAACAGATGCCGCGCGAGCGCCGCCGCCATCACCGAGCGGACGACGTTCTGGCTGCACAGGAACAGGACCGATTGCGGCCGCGCTGAGCGCCGGGACGCCGCCGGGGGCTCCATGCGGCTATCCCTTCCAGTGCAGCGCGCAAATGAGCGTGAACAGCCGCCGCGCCGTGTCGAAGTCCACCTCCACCTTGCCCTTCAGGCGCTCGCGCAGGAGTTCGGATCCCTCGTTGTGAAGCCCCCGCCGGCCCATGTCGATGGCCTCGATCTGGCTCGGCGAGGCGGTGCGGATGGCGGCGTAATAGCTCTCGCAGACCAGGAAATAGTCCTTCACCACCTTGCGGAAGGGGGAGAGGGAGAGATGGTGCTGCACCACCTGCTCGCCGGCCTCGCGCTTGATGTCGAACACCAGGCGGTTGTCCATCAGCGAGATGTGGAGCGCATAGGGACCGGTGCCGGGATCGCCGCAGGGAAAGAAGGAATTGTCCTCCACCAGATCCCAGATGGCGGTGGCGCGCTCATGCTCGATGTCGGCGGTGGAATGACCGATGGACGCCTCGTCAAGGGTGACGGCGCACAGCCGGGTCGGCGGTTTCTGAGCCTTGTCGGTCATTGTCCCCCCTCCGGCGGCAGGTTGGTGCGGATCGCCACCGAGCGGCCGTGCGCGTCGAGCCGCTCGGCGGCGGCGAGCCGCATGGCCGCCGGCCCAAGCACCGCAAGCGCGTCGGGCGCGCACTTCAGGATCGACGTGCGCTTCATGAAGTCCAGCACCGAGAGGCCAGAGGAGAAGCGCGCCGAGCGGGCGGTGGGCAGCACGTGGTTGGAGCCGCCCACATAGTCGCCGATGGCCTCCGGCGTGAACGCGCCGACGAAGATCGCGCCGGCATGGCGCACCTTTGCGGCGAGGGCATCGGCGTCCGCGGCGTGAATCTCCAGATGCTCCGGGGCGACGCGGTCCACCAGCGGGATCGCCGCCTCGAGGCTCTCCACCTTGATGATGGCGCCGTGGTCGCGCCAGGAGGCGCGGGCGATCTCCTCGCGCGGCAGGCGCGCGAGCATGTCCTCCACCGCCGCCGCCACGTGGGCGGCCAGCTCCTCGGAATCGGTGACGAGGATGGACTGGGCGGCGGTGTCGTGCTCCGCCTGGGCGAGCAGGTCGGCGGCGACGAAGTCGGCGCTCGCGGTGCCGTCCGCGAGGATCAGCACCTCGGAGGGGCCGGCGATCATGTCGATGCCCACCTTGCCGAACACCTGGCGCTTGGCCGCCGCCACGAAGGCGTTGCCCGGGCCGACGATCTTGTCCACCGGGGCGATGGTCTCGGTCCCATAGGCGAGCGCCGCCACCGCCTGGGCGCCGCCCACCCGGTAGACCTCGTGGACGCCGGCGAGCCGTGCCGCCGCCAGCACCAGCGGCGCGATCAGACCGTCCGGGGCCGGCACCACCATGACGATGCGCGGCACGCCCGCGACCTTGGCCGGCACGGCATTCATCAGCACCGAGGAGGGATAGGCCGCAGTGCCGCCGGGCACGTAGAGCCCCACCGCGTCGACGCTGGTCCAGCGATGGCCGAGGGTGACGCCGAGCGCGTCGGTGTAGCTGTCGTCGGCCGGGCGCTGGCGGGCGTGGTGGCTCTCGATGCGCGCCTTGGCCAGTTCCAGCGCCGCGCGGGTCTCCGCATCGATCGAAGCGAGCGCCGCGTCCAGCTCGGCGTCGCTCACGCGCAGGCCGAGGGCGGCGAGGTCCACCCGGTCGAAGGTGCGCGAATGGTCGATCAGCGCCGCGTCGCCGCGCGCCCGCACGTCGGCGATGATGGCGGCGGCCTTGTCGTTCACGTCCACCGAGACCTCGCGCTTGGAGGCGAGGAAGTCGGCGAAACGCGCGGGGAAATCGGCGCTGGCGGTATCGAGGCGGATCGGCATGGCGCCTTGCTAGAGCAGGACGGCGCCGGTGGGAAGCCCTGCCCCTGCGGGCGGCGGGGCGCCCTTGGCGCCAACGGCGCCGTCG
>NZ_JBNFNU010000148.1:0-9455 GCF_057364445.1 Xanthobacter sp. BG11Y11_SDJG | reverse complement strand
CGTGGCGCCGGTTCCGCCCATCGCCGCGCGCGGCCGTCGGCCCGCCCGGTGCCGCGGAGCGCCGGGCGCTCATCCACGCGGAAATGGCATGGCACCCCCTTGGGGCGTCCCCTTGCGGCCATGCCCGCCTTTGCAGCATGTGTCGCCGCAAAGTCGCGCTTCCGCTCGCTTGGTGGCTTGTCTAACTTCGGACTGCTCTAACCAGGGCCCAGGTCGCGGCCCGCAGGATCAGGTGTTTCCTCGATGTCCATCCTCGCGAGCCTGCACCACGTCACGGGCTACACCTACGACAAGCCGGTCGCGCTCGGCCCGCAGACCATCCGCCTGCGCCCGGCCCCCCACAGCCGCACGGCGATCCCGTCTTATTCGCTGAAGATCACGCCTGCCCAACATTTCATCAACTGGCAGCAGGACCCCTTCGGCAATTGGCTGGCGCGGGTGGTCTTCCCCGAGAAGACCACCGAGTTCAAGGTGGAGGTCGACCTCCTCGCCAAGCTCGACGTCATCAATCCGTTCGACTTCTTCGTCGAGGACTATGCCGCCGAATTCCCCTTCGCCTATGCCCCCGGCCTGAAGGCGGAGCTGGCGCCCTATCTGGAGCTGGAAACCGAGGGCGCGCGGTTCGACGCCTTCGTCGCCTCGGTGCCGCGCGAGAAGAAGCGCATCGTCGACTTCCTGGTGGAGATCAACCAGCGCCTCCAGAAGGAGATCGGCTACGTCATCCGCATGGAGCCGGGCGTCCAGACGCCCGACGAGACGCTGGAGAAGAAGCTCGGCTCGTGCCGCGACACCGGCTGGCTTCTGGTGCAGGTGCTGCGCCATCTCGGCCTCGCGGCGCGCTTCGTCTCCGGCTACCTGATCCAGCTCAAGCCCGACGTTGCCGCGCTCGACGGTCCCTCGGGCACCGCCGTCGATTTCACCGATCTGCACGCCTGGTGCGAGGTCTATGTGCCGGGCGCCGGCTGGATCGGCCTCGACCCCACCTCGGGCCTGTTGTGCGGCGAGGGCCACATCCCGCTCGCCGCCACCCCGCATTTCGGCTCCGCGGCGCCCATCACCGGCCTGGTGGAGAAGGCGGAGGTGGAGTTCGGCTTCGAGATGGAGGTGACCCGCGTCGCCGAGGCCCCGCGGGTGACGCTGCCCTTCTCGGACGAGACCTGGACCGCGCTCGACGCGCTGGGCGAGACGGTGGACAAGGACCTGGCGGCCGGCGACGTGCGCCTCACCATGGGCGGCGAGCCCACCTTCGTCTCCATCGACGACTACGAGAGCCCGGAATGGAATACGGAAGCGCTCGGCCCGCAGAAGCGGGTGCGCGCCGACGACCTGATCCGCCGCCTGCGCCGGCGCTTCTCCACCGAGGGCGTGCTGCATTACGGCCAGGGCAAGTGGTATCCCGGCGAGACGCTGCCGCGCTGGTCGTTCGACCTGTTCTGGCGCAAGGACGGCCAGCCCATGTGGTCGCGCGAGGACCTGATCGCCTCCGAGACTAAGGATTACGGCGTCGGCCCGGCGGACGCCGAGCGCTTCGGCAAGGCCATCGCCGAGAAGCTCAAGGTCGGACCGCAGTTCGTGAAGCCGGCCTATGAGGACAACATCTACTTCATGTGGAAGGAGCAGAGCCTTCCCGAGAACATCGCCCCCGGCGATCCGCGCATCGCCGACGAGGTCAATCGGCGCCTGCTGGCGCGCGTCTTCAACCAGGGCCTCGCCAATCCGTCCGGCGTGGTGCTGCCGCTGCGGCGCTCCTGGCTGACCGATGGCACGCCCGTCTGGGCGTCGGAGGAATGGACCTTCCGCCGCGAATTCCTGTTCCTGATCCCCGGCGAGAGCCCCATCGGCTACCGGCTGCCGCTGGAATCCATGCCGTATCTCGCGGCCACGCGGTATCCCTTCACGATCCAGGAGGACACGTTCGAGCCGCGCGGCCCGCTGCCGGAGGCCGCCGAGCTTGCCGCCCGCTACCGCGATGGCGCCCCCGCCGGGGACGCGCGCGAGCGCTACCAGGTGGCGCCGCGCACCGAGGCCTACGGCGTCGGCGAGCGGGCCCAGGAGCTGGTGCGCCAGTATATCGCCCAGAACGAGCGCCAGATCTTCACCGCCGACACCCGCACCGCGCTCTGCGTGGAGCCGCGCGGCGGCCGCCTGTGCGTGTTCCTGCCGCCGGTGGAGCGGCTGGAGGACTATCTGGACCTGATCGCCGCCGTGGAGCAGGTGGCGATCGAGCAGAACATGCCGATCCACCTGGAAGGCTATCCGCCGCCGTTCGACTATCGCCTCAACCTGATCCGCCTCGCCCCCGATCCGGGCGTGCTGGAGGTGAACGTCCATCCCTCCAACACCTGGAAGGGCTGCGTGGAGATCACCCATGCGCTCTACGAGGAGGCGCGCCTCGCCCGCCTCGGCACCGAGAAGTTCATGGTGGACGGGCGCCACACCGGCACCGGCGGCGGCAACCATGTGGTGGTGGGCGGCGCCACCCCGGCCGACAGCCCGTTCCTGCGCCGGCCCGACCTCTTGAAGAGCCTGCTGCTGTTCTGGCAGCGGCACCCGAGCCTGTCCTACATGTTCTCGGGGCTGTTCATCGGCCCGACCTCGCAGCATCCGCGCATCGACGAGGCGCGCCACGACAGCCTCTACGAGCTGGAGATCGCGCTCTCCAAGATCCCGCTGCCGGGCGGCGAGCTGCCGCCGCCGGCCTGGCTGGTGGATCGGCTGTTGCGCAACATCCTGGTGGACGTGACCGGCAACACCCACCGCACCGAGATCTCCATCGACAAGTTCTATTCCCCCGACGGCCCCACCGGCCGCCTCGGCCTGATCGAGTTCCGCTGCTTCGAGATGCCGCCGGACTGGCGCATGAGCCTTGCCCAGCAATTGCTGCTCCGGGCGCTGATCGCGCGGCTGTGGAAGGCGCCGATCCACGGCGACTGCACCCGCTGGGGCACCATCCTCAACGACCGCTTCATGCTGCCGCATTATGTCTGGGCCGACTTCCTCGACGTGCTGGAGGATCTCGGCGACGCTGGCTACGTGTTCGATCCCGAATGGTTCAAGGCGCAGTACGAGTTCCGCTTCCCGCTCTACGGCCAGGTGCAGCGCGGCGGCGTGGACGTGGAGGTGCGCCAGGCGCTCGAATGCTGGAACGTGCTGGGCGAGGAGGGCGTGGTCGGCGGCACCGCGCGCTATGTGGATTCCTCGGTCGAGCGCCTGCAGGTGAAGGTGGAGGGCTTCAACCCCTCGCGCCACGTGCTCACCTGCAACGGCCGGCGCGTGCCGGTGGCGCCCACGGGCCGCAACGGCACCTTCGTCGGCGGCGTGCGCTACAAAGCGTGGCAGCCCTGGTCGGCGCTGCATCCCACCATCCCGGTGCATGCGCCGCTGGTGTTCGACGTGGTGGACACCTGGAGCCAGCGCTCGCGCGGCGGCTGCGTCTATTACGTCTCCCATCCGGGCGGCCTCTCTTACGAGACCTTCCCGGTGAATTCCTACGAGGCGGAGGCGCGCCGCCTCGCTCGGTTCCAGGAATACGGCCACACCCCCGGCATGGCCCACGTGCCGGCGGAGACGGCGCCGAACGAGTTCCCCACCACCCTCGATCTGCGCCGCCCCATCGGCGTGTGAGGGCGCGGGAACGGCCCAAGGAAAAGGGCGCCGGCTTGCACCGGCGCCCTTTTTATCGGAGGCTCGAAGGGCGGCCGCAGCCGCCCCGCTGCTCACGCCGCCTTCTTCTCCTCCGCCGACGACCACTGGCCGAGCGCGGCGAGCGAGTTCATGCGGGCGCGGTGGGTGAAAGCGGCCTGGGCGGCGGCGACGTTCTCCGCCTTGCCGGACCACGCCTTCTGCGGCGCCGCCTGGAGGGCGCGGCCGTAGGAATAGGTGAGCTTCCAGGGCAGGCCGCCGAGCTTCACCATGGCGTCGAGATGGGCGGTCGCCTCCTCGTCCGACTGGCCGCCGGACAGGAAGGCGATGCCCGGCACCACCGACGGCACGCAGCTCTTGAGCAGGCGCACGGTCTTCTCTGCCACTTCCTCGACCGAGGCCTTCTTGGCGCTCTTCTTGCCCGGCACCACCATGTTGGGCTTCAGCACCATGCCTTCCAGGCGGATGCGTTGATAGTACAGCTCCTGGAAGGTCTCCTTGAGCACGAACTCGGTGACCTCGTAGCAGCGGTCGATGTCGTGATCGCCGTCCATCAGCACTTCCGGCTCGACGATCGGCACGATCTTGGCTTCCTGGCACAGCGCCGCATAGCGGGCGAGCGCGTGCGCATTGGTGCGGATCGCCGTGTAGGAGGGGATGCCGGCGCCGATGTCGATCACCGCGCGCCACTTCGCGAAGCGGGCGCCGAGGTCGTAGTACTCCTTCAGGCGGCCGGCGAGGCCGTCGAGGCCCTCGGTGATGGTCTCGCCGGGGCAGAAGGGCAGGGGCTTGGCGCCCGCATCCACCTTGATGCCGGGGATCGCGCCCGCCTCGGCGATCAGCGTCACCAGCGGCGTGCCGTCCTTGGCCTTCTGGCGGATGGTCTCGTCGAACAGGATGACGCCGGAAATGTACTTCTTCATCGCCTCCGAAGAGCGGAACAGCAGCTCGCGATAGTCGCGGCGGTTGTCCTCGGTGGAGTCCACGCCGATGGCGTCGAAGCGCTTCTTGATGGTGCTGGAGCTTTCGTCTGCCGCCAGGATGCCCTTGCCGTCGGCCACCATCTTCTGTGCGATCGTATCGAGCTCAGCGGTCATGATCGGTCCGTCCTGCCTTAGCCGCCCCTCGCGGCGGGATGTTCTGGGATCAGTATAAGGCACTGCGGCAGGGTTGCCGCAGTGCAATGTTTGTCAGCGCTTCAGCGCCTCGACGCCGGGGAGCGCCTTGCCCTCCAGCCATTCCAGGAACGCGCCGCCCGCCGTGGAGACGTAGGAGAAGCCCTCCGCCGCCTCGGCATGGTTGAGCGCGGCCACCGTGTCGCCGCCGCCCGCAACGGAAAGCAGCTTGCCGGCCTTGGTGAGGCGCGCCACCTCGCGCGCCACCGCCACGGTGGTGGCATCGAACGGGGTCAGCTCGAACGCGCCGAACGGGCCGTTCCACACCACCGTCTTCGCCTCCTTGAGCTTCTCGCTCACGAGCGCGGCGGTCCGGGGGCCGGCGTCGAGGATCATCTCGTCGTCGCCGACCTCATCCACGCTCACCATGCGGTGCGGGGCGTTGGCCTTGAACTCCTTGGCCACCACCGCGTCCACCGGCAGCACGATCTCGCAGTTCGCGGCCTTGGCCTTGTCCAGGATCTCGCGGGCGGTGCCGGTGAGATCGTGCTCGCACAGCGACTTGCCCACCTTCTTGCCCTGGGCGGCCAGGAAGGTGTTGGCCATGCCGCCGCCGATGACGAGGATGTCCACCTTCGCCACCAGATTGCCCAGCAGCTCCAGCTTGGTGGAGACCTTGGCGCCGCCCACCACGGCGAGCACCGGCCGCTCGGGCGCCTCGAGCGCCTTGGTGAGCGCGTCGAGCTCGCTCTGCATGGAGCGGCCGGCGAACGCCGGCAGCTTGTGCGCGAGGCCCTCGGTGGAGGCGTGCGAGCGGTGCGCGGTGGAGAAGGAGTCGTTCACATAGACGTCGCCGAGGCTTGCCAGGGCCGCGACGAAATCCGGCGCGTTCTTCTCCTCGCCCGCATGGAAGCGGGTGTTCTCCAGCACGATCACCTCGCCGCAGGCGAGGCGCTCCACCGCATCCATCGCCGCGGCGCCGATGCAGTCGGGCGCGAAGGCGACGGTGCGGCCCAGTTCGGCCGAGAGCGCATCCGCCAGCGGCGCCAGCGACTGGCTCTCGTCCCGGCCCTTGGGCCGGCCGAAATGGGACAGCAGCACCGCCTTGCCGCCCTGCTCCGTGATGGTGCGGATGGTGGGCAGGATGGCGCGGATGCGGGTGCCGTCGGTGACGCGCCCGCTCTCCATGGGAACGTTGAGATCGACGCGGACCAGCACCCGCTTCTTGGCGAGGTCGGCGTCGTCGAGGGTGCGGTAGGCGATCATGATGAAGCCTCCTCCCCGTGGGTTCAGCCGAGCTTGCCGAGCGCCACGGCCGTGTCGGCCATGCGGTTCGAGAAGCCCCACTCGTTGTCGTACCAGCTCATCACCCGCACCAGCGTGCCGTCCATGACCTTGGTCTGGTCCACGTGGAAGGTGGAGGAGTGGGGATCGTGGTTGAAGTCGATGGAGACGTTGGGCTGGAGCGTGTAAGCGAGCACGCCCTTCAGCGGGCCGTCCGCCGCCGCCTTGATGGCCGCGTTCACCTCGTCCACCGTGGTGGCGCGCTTGGCGACGAACTTGAGGTCGATCACCGAGACGTTGGGGGTGGGCACGCGGATCGAGACGCCGTCCAGCTTGCCCTTCAGCTCCGGCAGCACCAGGCCCACCGCCTTGGCGGCGCCGGTGGAGGTCGGGATCATGGAGAGCGCCGCGGCGCGGGCGCGGTAGAGGTCCTTGTGCACCTGGTCCAGCGAGGGCTGTCGTTGGTGTAGGAGTGCACCGTGGTCATGAAGCCCTTGTCGATGCCGATGGCATCGTTGAGCACCTTGGCCACCGGCGCGAGGCAGTTGGTGGTGCACGAGGCGTTGGAGACCACGAAGTGCTCGGCGGTGAGCTTGTCGTGGTTCACGCCGTAGACCACCGTGAGATCGGCGCCGTCGGCGGGCGCGGAGACCAGCACGCGGCGGGCGCCGGCCGTGAGGTGCGCCGAGGCCTTGTCCTTGGCGGTGAAGATGCCGGTGCATTCGAGCGCGATGTCGACGCCCAGCTCCTTGTGCGGCAAAGTCGCGGGATCGCGCACCGCCGTCACCTTGATCTTGCCCCGGCCCACATCGATGGTATCGCCGTCCACCTTCACCTCGGCCGGAAAGCGGCCGTGCACGCTGTCGAAGCGCAGCAGGTGGGCGTTGGTCTCCACGGGGGCGAGGTCGTTGATCGCCACCACCTCGATGTCGGTGCGGCCCGATTCCACGATCGCGCGCAGCACGTTGCGACCGATGCGACCGAAACCGTTGATGGCCACCTTGACGCTCATGTCCAGTCCTCCATGGCCGGCTTGAAGCCCGGCCCTCTTGTGTGCCCAGCGCAGGTAACGGCCCCTCCGTCCCCGCGCGCCCGTCGCGCTCCGCCGCGCGCCGATCTCAGTTCTGCTTCAGCCGGTCGAGCGCCTTGGCGACGACCGCCTCCGGCGTAATGCCGAAATGCTTGAAAAGGTCCTTTCCCGGCGCGCTGGCGCCGAACGAGGTCATTCCCACGAAGGCGAAATCCGAGCCGAGCAGGTCGGCCCACCCCATGCGGACGGCGGCTTCTACGGCCACCTTCGCCGGGGCATCCCCGATCACCGCGGCGCGCTCGGCGGCCGGGCGTTCGAGGAACAGCTCGAAAGAGGGAACGGAGACAACGCGGGTGGGCACCCCCTGCGCCTCCAGCATCTTCTTGGCCTCGGCGGCGAGGGACACCTCGGAGCCGGTGGCGAACAGCGACACCTGCGCCGTGCCGTTGGCCGGCAGGATCTCGTAGGCGCCGCCCTTGGACAGGTTCTCCGCACCGCCGGGCGCGAGCACGGGCAGGTTCTGGCGCGACAGGATGAGCGCAGACGGCCGGTCGGTGGTCTCAAGGGCGATCTGCCAGCACTCCGCCGTCTCCACCGTGTCGGCGGGCCGCATCACCAGAAGGTTCGGGATCGCGCGCAGCGCCGCGAGGTGCTCCACCGGCTGGTGGGTGGGGCCGTCCTCGCCGAGGCCGATGGAATCGTGGGTCAGCACATGGATCACTCGCTCGCCCATGAGGGCGGCGAGGCGGATCGCCGGGCGGCAGTAGTCGGAGAAGACGAGGAAGCCGCCGGAGAACGGGATCAGGCCCTTGTGGAGGGCGATGCCGTTCATGGCCGCCGACATGCCGTGCTCGCGCACGCCCCAGTGGACGAACGAGCCGGAGAAGTCGTCCGGCGTGATCGCCTTGGCGCCCTTCGCCTTGGTGTTGTTGGAGCCGGTGAGGTCGGCCGAGCCGCCCAGCATCTCCGGCACCACCGGGGTGATGGCGTCCAGCACCATCTCGGAGGACTTGCGGGTCGCGACCGCCGCCTTGTCCGCCGCCGCTTTGGCCTTGAAGGCTGCGATGGCGCCGTCGAGGCCTTCCGGCAGGCGGCCGGCCTGGGTGCGCTCGAATTCGGCGCGCCGGTCGGCGGGGAGGGCGGAGAGGCGCGCTTCCCATGCCGTGCGGTGCGCCTTGCCCGCGGCGCCGGCGGTGCGCCAGGCGTCAAGCACGTCAGCGGGGATCTCGAACGGCGCGGCCTCCCAGCCGAGGGCGGCGCGGGTGGCGTCGATCTCCTCGGCACCGAGCGGGGCGCCGTGGGCCTTCTCCGAGCCCGCCTTCTTGGGGGCGCCGAAGCCGATGGTGGTGCGGCAGGCGATGAGGCTCGGCTTGCCGGCTTCCTTCGCAGCTTCGATGGCGGCGAGGATGGCGTCCGGGTCGTGCCCGTCCACGCGGGTGGTGGCCCAGCCGGAGGCGGCGAAGCGGGCGAGCTGGTCGGTGGAGCCGGACAGCGAGGTGGCGCCGTCGATGGAATCAGGTTGTCGTCCCACAGGACGATCAGCTTGGAGAGCTTCAGGTGGCCGGCGAGGTCCGCCGCCTCCTGGCTGACGCCCTCCATGAGGTCACCGTCGGAGCACAGCACATAGGTGTGGTGATCCACCACCTCGGCCCCGTAGCGCGCCCGGAGCGCCTTCTCCGCCATGGCCATGCCGACCGCGGTGGCGATGCCCTGGCCGAGCGGGCCGGTGGTGGTCTCGATGCCCTCGGTGACGAAATTCTCGGGATGTCCGGGGGTGAGCGAGCCGAGCTGCCGGAAGCGCTTGATCTCGTCCATGGTCACCTTGGGAAAGCCCATCAAGTGCAGGACCGAATAAAGCAGCATGGAGCCGTGGCCGGCCGAGAGCACGAAGCGGTCGCGGTCCGGCCAGTGCGGGGCGGACGGATCGATCTTCAGCACCTTGGTGAACAGCACGGTGGCGATGTCCGCCGCGCCCATGGGCAGGCCGGGATGACCGCTATTGGCAGCCTCCACCGCGTCCATGGACAGGAACCGGATGGCGTTGGCCATGCGGTCATGGCTGTGGCGGCTCGACATGTTCTTCTTGTCTCCCGCGCCCGGACGGGCGCGCCTCGTGACGCGGAGCGCCGGGACGGACCGGCCGGCCCCGACCTTTGTGGCGAAGCTGGGCGCGATCCCGGCAAATCCGCTGAATTCGCTCGGAAAACGCCCTCTCACTCTCGGAACGAGAACGGACTTCCCGTCCGGCCTGGGGTGCAGGCCGGTCGGCGCGTGCTCTAGATATCAGCGCTCCGCCGGGTGTCAAACCCACAGGATGCCGCGCCGTCAAGGCAGTGCAGCCGGCGCGCGGCCGCGCCGCATCGTCGCGCCCGCCCCGGCCTGCC
>NZ_JBNFNU010000147.1:0-9534 GCF_057364445.1 Xanthobacter sp. BG11Y11_SDJG | reverse complement strand
GGTCCGGGCGTGCGCAAGCGGGAGGGGGACGGCCGCACCCCGGTCGGCCGCTATCGAATCCTGAGGGTCCTTTACCGGCCCGACCGCATGGCGCGGCCGAACACGCGCCTGCCGCTCGCCGCCATCCGCCCCGATGACGGCTGGAGCGACGACCCCGCCGACCGGCGCTACAATCGGCCGGTCAAGCTGCCGGTCTCCACCTCCCACGAGCGCATGTGGCGCGACGACGCGCTCTACGACCTGGTGGTGGTGATCGACCACAACACCCGCCCGCGCATCGCGGGCCATGGCTCGGCGGTTTTTATCCACGCGGCGCGGCCCGGCTTTCGGCCCACCGAGGGCTGCGTGGCGCTGAAGCCGGCGGAACTGAAGCGCCTGGTGGCGCGCCTGGCCCCCGGCGCCGTGATCGAGATCGCGCCCTGACAGAGGCCGCGCCGCACCCGCCCGAAACCCCGCTCGCTTTCCGCCGGCCGCACTCCGGTGCTATAGGATCGTTCTAAGGAGCGGTCTCCGGCGCCGCACGTGCCGCGCGGGTTCCGATCCGGCCTCGAAGGTCCCAGGGTCTCCATGCATCCAGCTTCCCCGACCGAGACGGACGCCGGCAAGACGCCCCGCGTCGGCCTGTTCTGCACCTGCCTTGTGGACACCCTGCGCCCCTCCGTGGGCTTTGCGGCGGCCAAGCTGCTGGAGGAGGCCGGCTGCGAGGTGGATGTGCCTCGCCAGACCTGCTGCGGCCAGCCGGCCTTCAATTCCGGCGACCGCGCCACGTCCCGCGCGCTCGCGGAACAGGTGATCGCCGCGTTCGAGGGCTACGATTACGTGGTCGCCCCGTCCGGCTCGTGCGCCGGCATGATCAAGGCGCACTATCCCGAGCTGTTCGTCGGCGATCCCGACTGGATGGGTCGCGTCGACCGCTTCTGCGCCAAGGTGTTCGAGCTGGTCTCGTTCCTGGTGGACGTGCGCGGCGTCACCCGCGTCGCGGCCGCCTATGAGGGCGCCGTCACCTATCACGACAGTTGCTCGGGCCTGCGCGAGCTCGGCGTGAAGCGCCAGCCGCGGGCGCTGCTCGCCACGGTGGACGGCCTCTCGCTGGTGGAAATGGGCGAATCCGACACCTGCTGCGGCTTCGGCGGCACCTTCTGCGTGAAGTACCCGCAGGTGTCCGACGCCATCGTCGGCAAGAAGGCGGACCATATCGCCGCCACCGGCGCCGGCACCCTTCTGGCGGGCGATCTCGGCTGCCTCATGAACATGGCCGGCAAGCTCCAGCGCCAAGGCAGTCCGGTGCGCGCGCGCCACGTGGCCGAGGTGCTCGCCGGCATGGGCGACGGCCCGGCCATCGGCGAGCCGGCCCCTTCCGGGAAGGCGTGACCCCATGAGCGTCGAGATCACTTCGCCCGCCTTCAAGCAGAACGTCGCCCACGCGCTGGACGACGTGAACCTGCAGACCGCGCTCGCAAAAGTCGGGCCCGGCTTCATCTCGCGGCGCCTCGCGGCGTCGGACAAGCTGCCGGAATTCGAGGCCCTGCGCGACAGCGCGCGGGACATCAAGGACCACACCCTCGCCCATCTCGACCTCTATCTGGAGCGCTTCGAGGCCAAGGTGAAGGAGATGGGCGGCCACGTGCATTTCGCCGTGGACGCGGCCGAGGCCCGCGACATCGTCACCGACATCTGCACGCGCCTCGGCGCCAAGACGGTGACCAAGGGCAAGACCATGATCTCCGAGGAGATCGGCCTCAACGATCACCTCGCCGCGCGCGCATCGAGCCGGTGGAGACCGACCTCGGCGAATATCTGATCCAGATCCGCGGCGAGGCCCCGTCCCACATCATCGCGCCCGCCATCCATCTCACCAAGGACCAGGTGGAGGCGGACTTCCGCCGCGTGCATGCGGACCTGCCGCCCGAGCGCGACCTTTCCGAGCCCACCTCCCTTCTCGCCGAGGCGCGCGGCAAGCTGCGCCAGCGCTTCCTGGCGGCGGACGTGGGGGTGACGGGCGCGAATTTCCTGGTGGCGGAGACCGGCACCTCCATCATCGTCACCAACGAAGGCAACGGCGATCTCACCCAGACCTTGCCGAAGGCCCATGTGGTGCTCGCCTCGATCGAGAAGCTGGTGCCGACGCTGGAGGACGTGAGCCAGCTCCTGCGCGTGCTGGCGCGCTCGGCCACGGGCCAGGAGATGAGCGTCTACACCACCTTCTCCACCGGCCCGCGCCGCGCCGGCGATGCCGACGGGCCGGGCGAGTACCACGTGGTGATCCTCGACAACGGCCGCTCCGGCATGCTGGCGGGGCAGCTGCGCGAGATGCTGCGCTGCATCCGCTGCGGCGCCTGCATGAACCACTGCCCGGTCTATCATGCCATCGGCGGGCACGCTTACGGCTGGGTCTATCCCGGCCCCATGGGCGCGGTGCTCACCCCCTCGCTGATCGGCATCGAGAAGGGCGCGAACCTGCCCAACGCCTCCACCTTCTGCGGCCGCTGCGAGGAGGTGTGCCCGGTGCGCATCCCGCTGCCGAAGCTCATGCGCCACTGGCGCGAGAAGGAGTTCGAGCGGCACCTGACGCCGGCGCCGCAGCGCTATGGGCTCGGCGTCTGGGGCTTCTTCGCCCGGCGCGGCTGGCTCTACCGGCCGGCGACGCGGCTCGCCATGGGCGCGCTGGCGCTGCTGGGGCGGACCAAGGGCCGTTTCTCCAGCCTTCCGCTCGCCGGCGGCTGGACCAAGTATCGCGATTCCCGGCGCCGCAGGGCGACACCTTCCAGGCGCAATGGCGCAAGCGCAAGGAGCGCGAGGCGCTGGCGCGCGCCGAGGCGGCCGCCGCCAAGGGAGACGCCTGATGACCTCCTCCCGCGACACGGTCATGTCTTCCATCCGCCGGGCGCTGGGCGTCACCTCGAAGGAGGCGCCACGCCGCTTCGAGGTGGAGGAGCGCATCGCCCGCCATCCGCGCGGCGTGCTGCCGCAGCGTGCCCAGCTGCCGCCGGACGAGCGGATCGCTCTGTTCGAGACTATGGCGCGCGCCGCCGATGCGAGCCTCGACCGCCTTGCGTCGCGCGACGAGGTGCCCGCCGCCATCGCCGCCTATCTGCGGGCCCGCAACCTGCCCTCCAGCATCCTGCGCGGCGCCGACCCGCGGCTAGCCGACCTGCCGTGGCAGAGGGAGCCCAACCTCGACGTGTGGATCGGCCCGTCCGATGGCCGACAGCTGGTCGGCCTCTCCCACGCTTATGCCGGGGTCGCCGAATCGGGCACGCTGGTGCTGCTCTCGGGACCGGACAATCCCAGCACGCTCAATCTCCTGCCGGACCACCATCTGGTGGTCATCGACGCCGCGGACGTGGCCGCCGACTATGAGAGCGTCTGGGATCGGGTGCGGACCCTGTTCGGGCCGGGGGTGCTGCCACGCACGGTCAACTGGATCACCGGCCCTCGCGCTCGGCTGACATCGAGCAGACCCTGCTCCTCGGCGCCCACGGGCCGCGGAGCCTGCACATTCTGCTGGTGGGCTGAGCCGGACCCCGTTCGGGTCAGTCCCCGGTCCGGTGGATCCAGATGCCCAGGGTCAATCCGAGCGTCAGACTGACGAAGACAGCGAATGCGATCGTCAGATAGCCCCCGAAGATGAGGCCAACGACGGCGCCAAAAACGCCGGACAGAAGCGCAACGATGAGAATGCCGCCGGGCGGCATCAGAGGTGTGTCGGCGCCACCTTGCACCGGGTTGCGCCGCTCTTCCCTCTCGTCGCCACGGAGCCCGATATTGGCCAGCATCTGGCCCAGCCGTTGTCCGGCTGAGCGTTCTTCTCCTAGGGAACCGTCCCAGTAGGCATAAGCCACTCAATCCTCCTCATCCTGACTTGAGGGATTGCGGTATGAATGGGCAGCAGCTTACACAACCCTAAGTTAAGTCAGTCATCACCTAGATACCTAAACCTAGCCGTCGCGGTAAATCTGCCGATTGGTGCAGATGTGCAACGCCGCCGGCCTAAAATCAGGCTGCCGTTGGGGATTGTTGCGCGCGGCAAACACTCCCCTGTTGCCCCGGGACCCGTTTGACGGCAGAACTCGGACGCCAGCTCTAACGGTGTCCCTCATGATGTCCGCCTTGCGCCCCGTCTTCGCGCTGATCTTTGCGCTCTTCCTGTCGGCCGGCCTCTCTGCCGGCCCGGCGGCAGCGCAGAATACCGGCCACGTCTACCTGCTGCGCGGGCTCGCCAACGTGTTCTCGCTCGGCATGGACGAGCTCGCCGAGAAGCTGAATGCGCGCGGCATCACCGCCACCGTTCACGAATACGGGGTGTGGCCCCAGCTCGCGGACCAAGCGGCGGCCGAGAGCCGCGCCAACCGCAACGCTCCCATCATCATCGTCGGCCATTCGCTGGGTGCGGATGCCGCCATCGAGATGGCGCAGCGGCTGACCGCGCTCGGCACCGCCCCGCGCCTCGTCGTCACCTTCGACCCGGTGGGCGTGACCAGCATCGGTCCCTCGGGCGGGCGGTTCGTGAACTACTACCAGTCGAACAACGGCTACGGGAAGCGCCTCGCCACCGGGCCGGGCTTCAAGGGCCGGCTCGACAACCGCAACCTCGACGGGGCCGGCAGCATCGACCATTTCAACATCGAGAAGTCGCCGCGCCTCCATGCCGAGGTGATCTCGATGGCACGGGCGCTCACGGCCCGGCCCAAGCCGAAGCCCAAGTCCGCGGAGCCGGCGGACACTGCCGCTGCGGCGTCGGCGCCGGCCAAGCCCGAAGCGGTCCAGCCTGGCGCGGCGAATGCGAATGCGCCGGCCGTGACCGGCAGCGCCAAGCCGCTCTGAGGCGATCGCGGGTGGGGGCACCCGCCGGGACGGCTTTTTTACCGGCGCGGACCGGCCTCGGCCGACAGGGCCGTCGGTGCGGCCGGACACGGGGAGAGCCATGCCCGAGATCGTCGTGCTCGAGATCGTCGCGCGCGTCGTCGCCTATCTCGCATCCTTCGGCATTCTCGGCGGATTGATCCTCGCCGCCGTGGCCGCGGGGCCCGGCCAAGGCGCGCCGCCGTGGCCGACTGGCCGACGGTGAAGGCGCACATCGTCGATCCGCCCCTGCCCCCGCGCGCCCTCGGCTCGCTGGCGCGCGGCCTGCGCTACCGTTACCAGGTGGACGGCCGGCTGCACGAGAGCGGGCGGCTGACTTTGCTCGACTGGCCCGCCGGCATCTGGCCCGGCCGCTCCGCTTTCGCCCGGCGCTTCCAGGCCGGGGCCTATGTGGATGCGTTCATCAATCCGGCGCTGTCGGACGACGTGATCCTCGACCGCGCCGTCCCTCCGGTGCGGGCGGTGCATCTCGGCCTCGCCGTGGCGCTCGCCTGCGCGCTGATCGTCGCCGCGCGGCGGCTTCTCTTCTGAGGTCAGGAAAGGGCGCGGATTGCCGCCGCCACGGCCATGGCGGCGAGCACGGCCAGGAAATCGCTCTTGGTGAGTTTCGCCACCGCCAATGCGGCGGCGAGGCCGCAGAGCATGGCGGCGTCGCCGCGCACCGCGTTCGGGACCAGCAGCGCCACCAGAACCGCCCCCGGCAGCGCATCGAGCACCCGGCGCACGCGCGGCGTCACCGGCACGAGGCGCATCAGGAAGAAGCCGGCGGTGCGGTTGAAGATGGTGGCCGCCGCCATGACGCAGATGGCGAGGAGCGTGCCGGGATCAACGCTCGTCATCGGTGAACCCTCCGGCGAGCGCGCCGGCCACCGCGCCGATGGCGATGAACCACCAGCCCGGCAGCAGATAGGACGCGGCGAGCGAGGTCGCGGCCGCGGTGCCCAGCCCACCGCCTCGCGCCGGCCGCGCCAGTTGGGCAGCAGCATGGCGATGAAGAAGGCGGGCACCACGAGGTCGATGCCGATCGCCTTCGGGTCCGGCACCCCCCCGCCGACCACGTGGCCGGCAGCGGTGGAGACCACCCACAGCACCCAGGTGATCAAGCCCGCGCCGACGAAATAGCCGACGTCCGAGCCGCCCTCGGCGCGGTAGCGCATGGCCGCTGCCCAGTTGTTGTCGGCGAGCAGAAGCAGCGAGGCGTAGCTCTGCCAGGCCGGCAGCTGGCCGAGCCACGGCCGCATGGCGGCGGCCATCAGCACGTGGCGCAGATTGATGGTGAAGGTGAGGAGGCCGAGGGCGATGAGCGAGGAGAAGGTCCAGTTCTGCGTCCAGCCCTCCAGCGCCACCATCTGCGCCAGGCCGGCGAACACCAGGCCCGACGACAGAGCCGCCTCGGCGAGCGTCAGCCCCTTCTGCGCCGCGGCGGCACCGAACGCCATGCCGAAGGCGGCGAGGCCGGGCATGAACGGCACGGTCTCGCGCGCGCCGCGAACGGCACCGGGAAAGTGAGCGTGGCGGGAGCTTTGGCGGCAGGCATGGGACCAGCTTGTGAGGGCGCCCCGTTATGGCCGAGCAGCGGCGAACGACCAACCCGATTTCCGCAGCCGCCCCGGCGCCGGCCATGCGCTCAGCGCAGGGCCGTCTGGCGAACGCCATGCGGTCGGGGATCCCCTCACGCCGCGGCGCGGGTGTCGAATAGGTGCTCCAGCCCCTGATCCCAGGGCGGGACGGTGCCATAGAGGCCGGCGAGGTGGTCGATGAAGACGCGCACCTTCTGCGGCAGGAAGCGCCGCGAGGGATAGACCGCGAACAGCCCCACCCGGTGCGAGGCCCGCCATTTCGGCAGCACCACCTTGAGCGCGCCGGAGCGCAGCTCCGGCCCCACATCCCAGGTCGAGCGCAAGGCGATGCCGACGGAGGCGAGCGTCGCCGCCCGCACCACCTCGTTGGAATTGGTGCGCAGCGGCGAATGGGTGCGCAGGGTGATCGGCCCGTCCGGCCCCTCCAGCCGCCAGGGGTCCTGGCTGTGGGTCGCGAGCAGCACGTGCTGCGCGAGGTCGGCGATGGATTTCGGCTCGCCCGCTTTCTTCAGGTAGTCCGGCGTCGCGCATAGCACCCGATGCACCGGCGCGAGCCGGCGCGCCACGAGGCTCGAATCGTCGAGATCGGCGATGCGCACCGCCACGTCGAACCCCTCGCCGACGATGTCCACGAAGGCATCGGACAATTCCAGGTCGACCACGAGGTCCGGGTTCGCCGCCAGCAGCGGCCCGAGGAACGGCGCGATGTGCAGGCGCCCGAACGAGGTTGGCGCCGCCACCCGGAGCAGCCCCCGCACCTCCGAGGACTTGCGGGCCAACTGGTTCTCGGCCTCCTCGATGGAGGCGAGGATGTTCACCACCCGCTCGTAGAAGCCCTGCCCCGCCTCGGTCAGCGTCACCTTGCGGGTGGTGCGCTGGAACAGGCGCGCGCCGAGCCGCTCCTCCAGGCGCTGGATGCGCTTCGACACCACCGGCGGCGACAGGCCCAGTTCCCGCCCCGCGGCGGACAGGCTGCCCGCAGTGACGATGCGCGCGAAGATTTCGAGGTCGCCCAGATTGCCGATCATCGCTCAGGTCCGCGGCGGGCCGCCCCCGCCGCGGGGCCGATCTTTTCCCATTCTGAAATAACTTTATTCCATGAGGCAACAATAGGCGACAGCTTTTGCCTCTCAACCGATTATAGTGGCGCCAAATAGAACCGTTAAAGGATGCCGCCATGACGGGCCTCAGGCTGCCGGAAGCGGATGAGCGGGTTCTGGCCCGCCGGGAGGAAATCGTCGCCGACCTTCGGGCCATCGTGCCCGGCGAAGGGGTGATCGCGACCGAGCGCGGCATGCGCCCCTATGAATCGGATGCGCTGACCGCCTATCGCCAGCTGCCGCTGGTGGTGGTGCTGCCCTCCACCACGGAACAGGTGGCCGCCATCCTCAGATATTGCCACGCGAACGAGATCCGCGTGGTGCCGCGCGGCTCCGGCACCTCGCTCTCGGGCGGCTCGCTGCCGCTGCAGGACGCGGTGCTGCTCGGCATGGGCAAGTTCAACCGCATCCTGGACGTGGACTACGCCAACCGCTGCGCCGTGGTGCAGCCGGGCGTGACCAATCTCGGCATCACCCGCGCCGTGGAGCAGGACGGCTTCTATTACGCCCCGGACCCCTCCTCGCAGATCGCCTGCTCCATCGGCGGGAACGTGGGCGAGAATTCCGGCGGCGTGCACTGCCTGAAATACGGCCTTACCACCAACAACGTGCTGGGGGTGGAGCTGGTGCTCATCACCGGCGAGATCGTGCGGCTTGGCGGCAAGCACCTCGATGCCGGCGGGCTCGATCTGCTCTCGGTGGTGATCGGCTCGGAGGGCCTGCTGGGCGTCGTCACCGAGGTCACGGTGCGCCTTCTGAAGAAGCCCGACACCGCCCGCGCTTTGCTGGTGGGTTTCCCCACCTCCGAGGATGCCGGCGACTGCGTCGCCCGGATCATCGGCCAGGGCATCATCCCGGCCGCCATCGAGATGATGGACCGCGACGCCATCGCCGCCGCCGAGGCGTTCGTGAATGTCGGCTATCCGCTCGACGTGGAGGCGCTCCTCATCGTCGAGCTGGACGGTCCCGAGGCGGAATGCGCGCACCTGCTCGGCGAGGTGGAGGCGATCGCCCGCGACTGCCGCGCCGTGACGCTGCGCGTGTCGCAAACCGAGGAGGAGCGGCTCGGCTTCTGGGCCGGCCGCAAGGCCGCCTTCCCGGCGGTGGGCCGCCTCTCGCCCGATTACCTCTGCATGGACGGCACCATCCCGCGCAAGGAGCTGCCGCTGGTGCTCTCGCGCATGCGCGAGCTGTCGCAGCACTACGGCCTTAGGGTCGCCAACGTGTTCCATGCGGGCGACGGCAACCTGCATCCGCTGATCCTCTACGACGCCAACAAGGAGGGCGAGCTGGACGCCGCCGAGGCCTTCGGCGCCGACATCCTGCGCCTGTGCGTGGAGGTGGGCGGCGTGCTCACCGGCGAG
Source organism: Xanthobacter sp. BG11Y11_SDJG (assembly GCF_057364445.1). Classification (NCBI taxonomy): domain Bacteria; kingdom Pseudomonadati; phylum Pseudomonadota; class Alphaproteobacteria; order Hyphomicrobiales; family Xanthobacteraceae; genus Xanthobacter; species Xanthobacter sp. BG11Y11_SDJG. The sequence continues at coordinate 627 of NZ_JBNFNU010000147.1, read as the reverse complement.
CACGGCGTCGGCATCGAGAAGCGCGACCTGATGCCCGAAATGTTCAACGAGGTGGACCTCGCCCAGCAGCTCAGGGTGAAATGCGCCTTCGACGACAAGGGCCTGCTCAACCCCGGCAAGGTGTTCCCGACCCTGCATCGCTGCGCCGAACTCGGCCGCATGCACGTCTCGGGCGGCGCGCTGCCCTTCCCCGATCTGCCGCGCTTCTGAGGCGCGGCATCCCCTTCACCGAACCCCGGACGGCGCGGCGCGACCATGGAAACCACGTCTGGCGACTTGAGCGGCGACATCTTCACCCCCTATGACGAGGCCGGCGTCGCCGACGCGGTGCGGGCTGCGCTCGCCGATGCCAAGACGCTGGAGATCGCCGGGCGCGGCACCCTGCGCGGCCTCGGCCGGCCGATCCAGACCGCGCGCACGCTCGACCTCTCCCAGCTTTCGGGCGTCACGCTCTACGAGCCGGAGGAACTGGTGCTCTCGGCGCGGCCCGGCACGCCGCGCGGCGAGATCGAGGAGATGCTGGCCGCGCGCGGCAGATGCTGGCGTTCGAGCCCGCCGATCTCGGCCCGCTGTTCGGCAGCGCGTCCTGCGCCGGCACGCTCGGCGGCCTGTTCGCGGCGAACCTCG
>NZ_JBNFNU010000146.1:0-9633 GCF_057364445.1 Xanthobacter sp. BG11Y11_SDJG | reverse complement strand
CGCGCTCGCCGCCGGCATCGCACCGGACGCCCCCTTCGACCCGGTCGCGGCGGCGCTGTTCGCCGCCTGCGGCCTCGGCATCTGCGCCATGGGCGAGCGGCTGCGCCGCACCACGTCGGATGCGGTCGCGCGCAACCGCGATCTCATGGCGCGGGAGGCGCACCTGTCCTCGATCCTCGACACCGTGCCCGACGCCATGGTGGTGATCGACGACCGGGGCGTGATCCGTTCCTTCTCCTCCGCCGCCGAGCGCCTGTTCGGCTTCGGCGCCGCCGAGGCGGTGGGCCGCAACGTCTCCGCGCTCATGCCGGAGCCCTACCGCACCGCCCATGACGGCTACATCCAGCGCTACCTTTCCACCGGCGAGCGGCGCATCATCGGCATCGGCCGCGTGGTGGTGGGCGAGCGCAAGGACGGCACCACCTTCCCCATGGAGCTGTCGGTGGGCGAGATGAAGTCCACGACCGAGCGCTTCTTCACCGGCTTCATCCGCGATTTGACCGAGCGCCAGGAGACCGAGGCGCGGCTCCAGGAACTGCAGGCCGAGCTGGTGCACATCTCGCGCCTCACCGCCATGGGCGAGATGGCCTCGACGCTGGCCCACGAGCTGAACCAGCCGCTCTCGGCGATCGCCAACTACATCAAGGGCACGCGCCGCCTGCTAGCGGGCGACCCGCCGCGCCTGGAGATGATGCAGGACGCGCTGGAGAAGGCCGGCGAGCAGGCGCTGCGCGCCGGTCAGATCATCCGCCGGCTCCGGGACTTCGTCTCCCGCGGCGAGAGCGAGCGGCGGCTGGAGAGCCTCTCCAAGCTGGTGGAGGAGGCGAGCGCTTTGGCTTTGGTCGGCGCCAAGGAGCACGGCATCCAGGTGCGGTTCCAGTTCGGCCAAAAATGCGACCTCGTGCTTGCGGACAAGGTCCAGGTGCAGCAGGTATTACTCAACTTGATGCGCAACGCGGTGGAGGCGATGATGGAGACGCCGCGCCGCCAGCTCACGTCCGGACCGAACCGGCGGAGGACGACATGGTTCTCATCAGCGTCTCCGACACCGGCCACGGGATCAGCCCTGAGGTCGGCGCACAGCTGTTCACGCCGTTTTTGACCACCAAGCGCCATGGCATGGGGGTCGGGCTGTCGATCTCGCGCACCATCATCGAGGCCCATGGCGGTCGCATCTGGGCCGATTCCAATCCCGAGGGCGGCGCGGTGTTCCGCTTCACCCTGCGCGCGGTGGACGAGGAGGCGACGGTCGATGACTGAGACGGCGGTCATCCATGTGATCGATGACGACGACGCGGTGCGCCAGTCCCTCGCTTTCCTGCTCTCCACCGTCGGCTACCAGGTCCGGGAGCATCCCTCGGCGCGGGCGTTCGTGGAGGCCGGCCTGCCGGCGGTGGACCCGGCCGCCGGCTGCATCATCACCGACGTGCGGATGCCGGACATGACCGGCATCGACCTGCTGCAGCACCTGAAGGACAAGGGCTCGGCCGTGCCGGTGGTGGTCATCACCGGCCATGGCGACGTGCCGCTGGCGGTGACGGCGATGAAGCTCGGCGCCGCCGACTTCCTGGAGAAGCCGTTCGACGACGTGGCGATCATCGACGTGGTGAAGTCCGCGCTCGCCCGCCGCGAGAAGACCCACCAGCACGACGCGCTGCGCGGCGAGGTGGCCGAGCGCATCGCCGCTCTGTCCCAGCGCGAGCGCCAGGTGCTTGAGCTTCTGGTCGCCGGCCAGGCGAACAAGATGATCGCCTACGATCTCGGCATCAGCCCCCGCACCGTCGAGGTCTACCGCGCCAACGTGATGACCAAGATGAAGGCGCAGAGCCTGTCCGAGCTGGTGCGCATGGCGCTGCTCGCCGGCATTGTCCCGCGCGGCGCGTGAAACCCGTTGATCTGCCGCAAGGCGGGGCGCGTGACCGGGCGCTAGCGTTTTGCATCCACCGGCCACGTGCAGCCCACGAGCGCGTCGTGGGAAGGGATGAGAGGCGATGACCGGCGAGGCGAAAGGGTGGATCGTCCACGTGGTGGACGACGACATGGCGGTCTGCAGTTCTCTCAAGTTCGCGCTTGAGATCGAGGGCTTCTGCGTGCGGACCTATGCCAGTTCGCGGGAGCTCTTGGACGCCGAGATTTCCTGCCGCGGCTGCATGATCGTCGACTACAATCTTCCCGGGCTGAACGGGCTCGACCTGCTCAACGAGCTGGGCCGGCGCGACGTGAAGCTGCCGAGCTTCCTCATCACCTCCAATCCGGCCGCCCATGTGCGCGCCGCGCCGACACCCAGGGCGTCGCGATCATCGAGAAACCCCTGCTCGGAAACCAGCTCAGCGAAGCGGTGCGCGAGAGCTACTCGCGCTCCCGCCTTTGCTGAGGCAGCCGGACAACGAGCCCGCACGGCGCCAGCCGGACAGGGCTTCCTGACGCGCGCCCTCAAGAACGCGCCCCGCCGCCGAAGTCCAGGAAACGCTCCCCGGTCGCCGCCGCGGTCCCTCAAGGCGCTTGAGGGACAGTCCCGCCGGATGCGCACGCACGGCCGTCTTATGTTTGGGGCATAGTCCGAGCGCCAATGCCGGCGGCCGCGCCGCCGCACCAGCGAGGCGAGACATGACCACGCGCAATCTCGACGCCCTGTTCCACCCGGGCGCCATCGCCCTGGTGGGCGGCAGCAACCGGCCCGGCTCCATCGGTGCGGTGATCGCCCGGAACCTGTTCGAGGCGGGCTTCCAGGGGCCGATCCTCTCGGTGAACCCCAAGGAGCGGGCGATCCGCTCCTCGCTCAACTATCCCTCGGTGGCGGACCTGCCCATCGCGGTGGACCTCGCCGTGGTGGCGACGCCGCCCGAGACGGTGCCCGGCGTCATCCGCCCATCTCGGAGAGAAGGGCTGCCCGCCGGCCGCCGTGGTCACTCACCGTCCGATTTCGGCAAGGCGCGCCGGCCGGCGCGTCGGACCTGCGCCAGAGGATGCTGGACGCGGCGAAGCCCCACCTGCTGCGCATCGTCGGTCCGAACTGCCTCGGCTTCATCTCCACCGGCGCGCGCATCAATGCCAGCTTCGCCCACCTGATGCCGGCCAAGGGCGACGTCGCCTTCGTCTCTCAGTCGGGCGCCATGGCCACCTCGGTGCTCGACTGGGCGAGCGCGCGCGGGTTCGGCTTCTCCCACATCGTCTCGCTGGGCGACAAGGCGGACGTGGACTTCGGCGACCTGCTCGATTTCCTCGCGCTCGACAATTCCACCCGCGCCATCCTGCTCTATGTCGAGAGCATCACCGATGCCCGCAAGTTCATGTCCGCCGGCCGCATCGCTGCGCGCGCCAAGCCGGTGATCGTCATCAAGGCGGGGCGCACCGCCGCCGGCGCCAAAGCGGCGCTCTCCCACACCGGGGCGCTGGCCGGCTCCGACGCGGTCTTCGACGCCGGCCTTCCGCCGCGCCGGCATGCTGCGGGTGGGCGAGCTGCGCGAGCTGTTCGAGGCGGTGACCACGCTGTCGTCCGGCATCCGCCTGGCCGGCGACCGGCTGGCGGTGCTCACCAATGGCGGCGGCGCCGGCGTGCTGGCGGTGGACGCGCTGGAAGGCACGCCGGGCCGGCTCGGCACCCTCGCTCCCGCCACCATCGAAACGCTCGACAAGGTGCTGCCGGCCGGCTGGTCGCACGGCAATCCGGTGGACATCACCGGCGACGGGCCGGCCGCGCGCTACCGCGATTCGCTGGCGGCGCTGCTGGCCGACAAGGGATCGGACGCCATCCTGGTGCTCCACTGCCCCACCGCGGTGGCCGACGGCACCGAGGCGGCGGAGGCGGTGATGGGTCTGCTGGAGACGCGCCCGCGCGCGCCGGTGCTCACCTGCTGGCTCGGCGAGCAGACCGTGGCGCAGGCGCGGCGCAAGTTCGCCGCCCGCAAGATTCCCACCTACGAGACCCCGGACGAGGCGGTGCGCGCCTTTGCCCACCTCGTCTCCTACCAGCGCAACCAGACCCTGCTGATGGAGACGCCGCCCGCCCGCACCTTCGAGGAGCCGGACCGCGGCCGGGCGCGGGAGGTGGTGGATGCGGTGCTCGCCAAGGGCCGCAGCGTGCTCACCGAGTTCGAGGCCAAGGCGGTGCTCGCCGCCTACGACATCCCCGTGGTGGACACCCGCATCGCCGCCGGCCCCGAGGAGGCCGGGCGGCTCGCCGGCGCGATCGGCTGGCCGGTGGTGGTGAAGGTGATCTCCCACGACATCACCCACAAGTCGGACGTGGGCGGCGTGCGGCTTGATCTTTACAGCCCCGCGGCGGTGGAGGAGGCGTGCCGCGCCATCCTCGCCTCGGTGGAGGAGAAGAAGCCGGGCGCGCGGGTGGAGGGCTTCACGGTGCAGCAGATGATCCGCCGGCCGAACGCCCAGGAGCTGATCGCCGGCATCGCCAACGACCCCACCTTCGGCCCGGTGGTGCTATTCGGACAGGGCGGCACGGCGGTTGAGGTGATCGCCGACCGCGCGGTGGCGCTGCCGCCGCTGAACGGCGTGCTGGCGCGCGAGATGATCGAGCGCACCCGCGTCGCCAAGCTGCTCGCCGGCTACCGCGACCACCCCCCCGCCGACATGGACGCCGTCGCCGGCACGCTCATCAAGGTCGGCGAACTGCTCGCCGATCTGCCGCAGATCGCCGAGCTGGACATCAACCCGCTGCTCGCCGACGAGCACGGCGTGATCGCCCTCGACGCGCGCATCGTGGTGCACGAGGCCAAGGTGAACGGCACCGACCGCTTCGCCATCCGTCCCTATCCGGCGGGCCAGGAGCGCGAGATCGTGCTTACCGACGGCCAGGTTCTGACCCTGCGGCCGATCCGGCCGGAGGACGAGCCGGGCCTCGTGGACGTGGTGCGCCGCTCCGACCCGCAGGACGTGCGCATGCGCTTCCTCGGCTCGGTGAAGGACTTCCCGCACCTGATGGCGGCGCGCCTGTCGCAGATCGACTACGACCGGGAGATGGCCTACGTGGCGATCGAGCCCTCGGGCGAGGTCTGCGGCGTGGTGCGCATCATCGCCGATCCGGACAACGAGGAGGCGGAATACGCCATCATGGTGCGCTCGGACATGAAGGGCCGCGGCCTCGGCTACCGTCTCATGACCGAGATTCTCGACCATGCCCGCAAGCGCGGCCTGAAGCGCGTGTTCGGCGACGTGATGCGGGAGAACCTGCCGATGCTGCACATGGCCGAGGACCTCGGCTTCAAGATGCGGCCCGGCAGCGAGGATCCGTCCATCATGCGCGTCGCGATCGAACTTTAGGCGCCGGCGGCAGCCGGGCACCGGCGGCGTGCGCCCGGCCGTCTGCACAAAGTGCGGCCGCATCGCCGGGGACGGCTGCCCGCTCCCCAGGCCGGGCAGCCCGGAACGCCCCGTGGCAACAATTTGTTAAGAAACCACACCGGAATTTGAGCCGGCCGCACGCCCGGTTTGAACCTTGACGCGGGATGCGCCGCGGCCGATATCCGGCCTTGCCACATGGACGGGCAAGGCCCACCATGACACAATTACGCTGGTGCTGCGTCGGGTCGACGGGCGCCGGACTGGATGGCGGACCGGGCGGCGTGACGTCGCCCACCCCGAGATGCACAGTCCGGCGGCGGATCAGGCGAATGAACCGCGCGCAGACTGGACACACGACGGCGGCAACCTTTACCGGCAACGTGCGACAGACCGAAGCGCGGACAAACGAACGGATCGAGCGAGGAGAATGGCGACCGAGGCCACAGAGCAGCCGGGAGGACCGTGGCGGTCGGAATATCTGGCCCTGCACGACCCCCTGACCAACCTGCCGAACCGGCTCCTGATGATGGAGTTCCTGTCGGGGGCGCTCGGCACCGCGCGCGACGGCGACCGCACGGTCGCGGTGCTCGCCATCGACCTCGACAATTTCCGCTCCATCAATGAGAGCTTCGGCCTCAATGCCGGCGATGCCATCCTGTCGGAGATCGCGCGGCGCCTGCGCCGCTGCGTCCGCGACAACGACCTCGTGGCGCGCACCGGCCCCGACGAATTTGTGCTGATCGCCACCGGCGTCGCCGGCCTGAAGACGATCGAAGGTCTGTGCCGCCGGCTCCAGGACGCCATCAACGTGCCGGTGAACCTGTCCGAGGGCACCTCCTATCCGCAGGTGGCCATCGGCATCTCGCTGGCGCCGCTGGACGGGCTGGACGCGGACGAGCTGGTGCGCAGCGCCGAGCGGGCGCTGGAGCGCGCCAAGTCCGACGGACCCGGCGTCTGGCGCTTCTATTCCGCCGACATGAACGACGAGGCGAGCGGCCTGCGCTCGCTGGAGGGCGACCTCCGCCGCGCCATCACCTCGGACCAGTTCGTGCTGCTGTTCCAGCCACGCTGGAACACCAAGACCCTCGAAATCCTCGGCGTCGAGGCGCTGATCCGCTGGGACCATCCCCAGCTCGGCCGGCTCGCGCCGGACGAGTTCGTGCCCCTGGCGGAAAAGAGCGGGCTGGTGGTCCCGCTCGGCGAATGGGTGCTGCGCAAGGCCTGCGACACCATTTCGCGGCTGCCGCAGCTCAATGTCTCGGTGAACGTCTCGGTGGTGCAGTTCCGCGGCGGCGAACTGGTGGGCGCGGTGGAATCGGCGCTGAAGGCGGTCGACCTGCCGGCGCATCGGCTGGAGCTCGAGATCACCGAGAGCGTGCTGATCGAGAATACCGACAAGGCGCTCGACATCCTGATCCGGCTCAAGGGGCTGGGCGTGCGCCTGTCCATGGACGACTTCGGCACCGGCTATTCCTCGCTCGGCTATCTGCGCACCTTCCCGTTCGACGCTCTGAAGATCGACCGCCGCTTCGTCGGCGACCTCGACCAGAGCCGGGGCGCGCTCGCCATCGTCCAGGCCATCGTCGCCTCGGCCGGGCGCTGGGCATGCAGGTGGTGGCGGAAGGCGTCGAGACCGAGAGCCAGCTCGAATGCCTGCGCAATGACGAGTGCGACGAGGTGCAGGGCTTCTTCCTCGGCCGGCCCATGACCGAGGAAGCGCTGCTGGACTTCATCTCGGCCCACGGCCTCGCCCAGCAGCAGAGCCACGGCTTCGCGAACTGAGCCGCGGCGGGCGGCGCCCGCGGCAAGAGGGCCGGCTAGAACGGCTGTCCCGCGGCGCGCATCACCGCGTCGGTATCGGCGAGCCAGACCTCATCCATCCCCTTGAGCGCCTCCAGCACCCGGCGCATGGCGGCGGCGCCCGCCGGCGTGCCGATCACGAACGGATGCAGGCCGATGGCGACGATGGTCGCCGGCCGGCCGGGATCGGCCTTCGCCTCGCGCGCCATCTCGCCGACATAGTCGATCCACAGATGCTCCAGGTCGCGCGCCTCCTTGAAGCGCGAGAGGTACTGGCCCATGTCCACCACGCTCGGCGGATAGGGGATGAGCACCAGCGGCGCCGGCTTGGTGTCGAGCCGGGAGAGCAGGTCCGAATCCATGCCGTCGAGCGTGTACCGGATGCCCTCGGCCGCGGTCGCGGCGAAGGTCTCGGCGTCGGGATAGACGCTCGGGCTCGACCAGCCCTTGCTGCGCACGCCGGTCGCCGCCTCGATCATGTCGAGGGTCTTGCGGATATAAGCGCGCTGGGCGGCCGGGCCTTCGGCGAGCGGCAGCAAATCGGTCGAGTTGTTGAGCCCGTGGGCGATGATCGGCGCCTGCGGCACCAGCGCGCGCAGCGTCTGCCAGGTCTGCGGCTGGGCGGCGGGGAACTGGGCGTTCAGCGCCAGGCTGAGCGGAACCCCCGTCTCCCGGAACAGCCGGCCCGCGCGCGGCAGGCCGAAATTGATCGCGTACTGCCGGAAGCCCTCGTCCACGAGGTCCGGCTTGCGGGAGGTCATGTCGGGCCGGAAGTTCGGCCCCTGGCCCTGGCCCCACACCTCCACATAGAGCACGAACACCACCGCCACCTTCTTGCCGCCCGGCCACGAGTCGACGGCGATGTCCTGGCGCTGCAGGCCGGTGATCCAGTCCGGCCCGGTCTGGGCCAGCGCCGGGGCGGGTGCCAGCAAGGCGGCGAGGAGGAGAGCGAGGGCGCGCAGGCGCATGGGTCGGCCTCGATGCGGACGGGCGGGAGCCCGGGCGCGCGGCGCCCGGGCCGGTCGGATCAGCGCAGGTCGTCCAGCGAGGCGGCGCCGGAGCCGCCGGAGATCAGCGTCGGCCACTGCTTGGAGCCGAACGGCACGGCCGGCGGCAGGAACGGCTCCTTGCCGCGCGCCTTCATCTCCGAGATGATGGTCTTGCGGGCGTCGCCCCCCATCAGCTCGTAGTCCATCAGCCGATCGCTGTTGAAGAACAGGCCGCCCACCGAGCGGTCGGAGATGATTCGCACCAGCGCGGTGAGCATGTCGTCGGGCGTGGTGGTGAAGGAGATGGTCTCGATCAGCATCAGCCGGTCGTTGATCGCCTCCGGCCCGAAATACTGGGCCAGCACGCTGAACAGCACGTTGTTCTGGCGCGCGACGTAGATGGTGTTGCTGGCGGCATAGACATTGTCGAAATTACCGCCCAGATCCTGCTTCCAGCCGTCGAGCACGCCCATCCAGTGCTTCACCTGCGTCTGCGCCGCCCAGGCGATGGCGTGGCCGAGCACCGGCGCTTGCTTCTTGGCGAACGCCTGCACCGCGTCGAGGGTGATAACCCCCTTGGCCAGGCTGTCCTCCATGAAGGCGATGTTGTTCTCCAGGATGGCGCGCGAATTGGCGCGCCAGGCGTCCGGCATCTCGGCCGCGCCGATGCCGTCGAGCGCACTCTTCATCTCGGTGAGATAGGCGCGCATGGGCGCGACCCAGCTCTTGTCCTGCGGATTGCCGATGAACGGCAGCACCACCTCGGACACCGCCATGGTGCTGTGGCCGAGCGACTTCATCACCTGGTAGACCTTCGGCACCGAGGGCGCCTCCAGCGGCGGCTTGCCCGGCCGGTAGAGGATCATCCGCCCGCCCGCGCCCGAGAACAAAGCGAGGATCACCGGGTGCTGGTCGAGGATGTTGGCGCGGAAGATCTTGCCCGCATTGGCGTAAAGCTCGAACATGGAGGTGTTCAGCTGGAGCACGTCGCGGTTGGCGAGCTCCTGCGCCGTGGGCGGCTTCAGCTGCCCGGAGATCGGCTTCATGTAGGCCGGCAGCTCGGCCGCCGAGGCGCCGGTGAGGGGCGCCGCGGCGAGCGCCGTAGCGAGGGCCAGCGCGACAGGTAGGCGTGTCATCGTCTCCTCCTCGTCTCGATCAGTTCGGGCAGGCCGCTCCGGTGTCCGCCCAGGCCTTGACGAGGGCCTTGGCCTCTTCCTGCGTGCCGGGGGCGGGCGTGCGGTCGCCGCCGGGCGCCCAGGCCCAGCCCACCAAGGTGTCGTCGCCGATATGGGCGATCAGGTCGGCGACCGAGCGGCCGCCATTGCGCGCCGGGTCCTTGATCTGGATGCAGATCTCGCGGACCGTCTTGCCCTCCCAGGCCATGGAGGCGGGGGCGAGCTGCCAGTGCGGATGGCCGGCATGCCGGCGGGCGCAAAGTTGCTCTCGCGGTGGCACATGGCGCACCTGAGGCTGGCGAGGCCCTTCCCGTCCGGGCCGCGGAACACCGGCGGCTGGTGCGGGGCGGGCGGGCGTCGCCCTGGCG